>JBAVBF010000143.1:0-1941 GCA_049586115.1 Thermoanaerobaculia bacterium
CGCGTGGTCGTCCATGCGAAGAACCGCGGCTATGGCGGCAACCAGAAGACCTGCTACCGCACGGCGATGGACGAGATGGGCGGCGAGATCATGGTCATGGTCCATCCCGACCATCAGTACGATCCGAAGATCATTCCGCAGCTCGTGCAGCCGCTGTTGCGCGGCGAATGCGAGGCGGTGTTCGGGTCGCGCATGCTCGGCGGCCGTCCGATGGAAGGCGGCATGCCGAAGTGGAAGTACCTGGCCAACCTTTTCCTGACGATGGTGGAGAACGCGACGTTCTACATCTTCCTCAGCGAGTACCACTCGGGGTTCCGCGCGTATTCGAAGCGCTACCTCGACGCGGTGAACTTCGAGGCGAACTCGGACAACTTCGTGTTCGATACGGAGATCATCGCGCAGGGCGTGGCGAAGGGGATGCGCATCCGCGAGGTGCCGATCTCGACGCGCTATTTCGACGAAGCGTCGCAGATCGGTTTCTGGCGCTCGGTGCGCTACGGCCTCGAGATCCTGAAGACGATGGTGCTCTACAAACTGCACAAGAAGCGCATCTGGTCGCACCGGATTTTCCGCGAGCCGCAGCGGCCGCTGGCAGCCGTCAGCGCGTAGCGAGTCGGTGCGCGCGCGCAAACCCCTCCGCATCCCTCCTGCTGTTTGCGGCCTCGGTATCATCGCCCGTTGCTTGAAAGTACGCGGCTTCGAAACGGAGTAGGCCGAGGTAGTCGAGCGCATGTCCGTCCGGCGCGCGGCGGCTCGCTTCGATGAGTGGACGGTAATGTTCGATGTGCGCGGCGTCGTGACTTCCGCACCAGGCAAGCAGCGCGCTGATGCCGATGAGATACGCGGCGGCGACGGCGGGATGCGCGCGGATGGCGATGGCCGCCAATGCGAACGCGGCGACGGCGATCAGCGTCATCACGAACACCGCCACGCGCGCTTGCGGCGGAACGGACTGCAGAAACTGGAAATTGTCGTCGTGACGCAGTGCGAAGAGCGCGGCCTCCCACAACCGGCGTGGAGCGATGTATTCGTTCAGATCGAGATTCCGCGCAGCAAAGAAAAGCAGCATCGTCCACGCGCTTCCGACGGCGACGAAGATCGCGGCGAGCCAGCGGGGGAGGCGGGCCAGCAACGCGGCCAGGCCGATCAGAAAAAAGATCGTGCAGGAGTCGAAACGGCGTTGGCCGAACGCCAGCATTCCCCAGAACGACCGGTCGAATGCGGCGATGATCAGCCACTGCAGGACGAACGTGACGATGCCTGCCGCGGCCAGGCGGCGATCGTCCCGCCACAGCAGGAAAAGTCCGATCAGCGACAGCGCGAGCAACGGCGTCCACGGAAACATGCCGTGATACCAGGAGAGCAGCGGAAGGAATGGACGAATGCGCTCGAAGGAATGCCAGTCGTTCGCGCCGCCCGACGACGCAAAGGCGAGCGGCCTGCCGTAGAGGAACTGGCTGACGACGAGCTCGGGCAGCGCGCCGATCACGAATCCGATCGCCGCAATCCAGCTTCGCCGCAGCAGCGGCAGCGAGCCGGCCACGATCATCGGCACCAGCACGAACGTCAGATTTTGTGGCCGAACCGCGAAGGCGAATCCGCACGCGAGTCCGACCGCGAAGAGTTTCCAACCGGTGATCTCGCGCCGCAGAGCTAACGCGATCCCTACGACGACCGCGCACGCGGCCGCGCTGACCGAATGTCCCATCGTGGCGTGACGCAGCGAATACCAGAGCAGCGGCGAGCCAAACCAGATCCCGATCGCGGCCAGCATCGACGCAAACCCCCCTGCAAACGACTCGGCGGCGTACGCCCCGAGCAACAGCACGAGCAGTCCGGCCAGCGCGCTCGACGCCAGAATCGCGATTGCGTACGGCAGTGAAAAACCGTTCCGTGGAAACCCGCGCAGCATGGGAAGCGCCGCGCGTGCCGCGTCGGCAG
>JBAVBF010000144.1:0-4832 GCA_049586115.1 Thermoanaerobaculia bacterium
AGAATAAGTATTCCAACGCGCGTTGGAGGACTTTATTCCAACGGCAGTGTGGAATGCAAGCGTGCAGGAAGCGCAACTTTTTGGCCGCCGCCTCCGTGAGCTTCGCCAAGGGCGCGACCTGACTCAGGAAGCGTTGGCCGAAGCAGCCGACCTCTCCGGCAACTACATCAGCGATCTGGAACTGGGCTTGAAGGTTCCGAGCCTCACGATCATGGTCCGGCTGTCACAGGCGCTCGATGTTGCTGTCGCCGACTTGCTCACCGCGTTTTCGCGCGAGGCGGTGAAGAAGATGAAGGTGCGGAAGCACCGGGGCTGACCCGCCGGAACATATTGCGAAGGTGGTTGAAGGCCTCAATGTTCCTTCACCAGACCGTTCTTGAGCGTGCCTACAAGTATGTCCGCCTGCCTCGTCATCAACTCAGCTTCCTCGGCAAAGTCTCTCTCTAAGCCGCCGAAGAACTTCGAGGCCATGCCATTCGCAAAGGTTCGCATATGACTGAGAGCGTTCTCGAACTCCTCGATCTCTATGCTAGTCGGGGGCGCCGCGACTCCAGCAAGCAAATCCAGGTCGAGATGGGCGATGTACTTGTTTCCGTGGTCTCGTATCGCCTTGTTTTGCCGCGCCGCGTCTAACTCCTTCATCAGATCGGGTTCGGTTGTTAGGTACGAGTCGCCAGCGACGGCCTTCAACATGCCCTCCAAACTCGCATTTCTTCGTCCACTCGTTAGCGGTCCGTCCGTAAGCTGTCGAAATAGCAGCAATGAACCGCGGTGAAGCAATCGGCCCAAGAGCCAGAACATCTCGCTGGCAACTTCCTTGAGAATAGGCTGCGAATCTTCGTTACCTCGGTAAAGTTTGCGAAAGAGCTTCCATCGCGCGTGCAGTTCGAGCAGGTGTCCTCCTACTTCGATAAAAGCTCGTTCAAGTTGTGCGTCGGTGTAGTTGTTTGCCATCTAGCAACGATACTCTGCGAGAGTGGCCGCGGGGTCTGCGACTAAGGTAATGCCTCCGCCCGCCATTCGCGGACGGTTCCCTCTGTGAATGTAACTAGCAAACCTAACGCGGCGAGCGAATCGAGAACGGATTGCACCTGCGTGCGCTTCGCGCCCTTGAAGGCTTTCGCGGTGCGGTCGAGGGTCCAGGTTTCGGTGGGGTTGGTGGTGATGAGGTCGCGGACGGCGGCGATCTGGGAGGGGAGGTCTTTGGGCCAGGGGATGGCGGCTTTCGGTTTGGCCTCGGCTTCTTTTTCTTCGATCTCGATGCCGGCCATGGTGGTCTGTTGTTCGCTCTTCGCACCGGCCGGATTCTGAAACTCGGGACGGAGCCAGCGGATGATGCCGCGCCGTTCCTCCTCGGCGCGCTCGGCGTTCAGTGCGACGAGGCGTTCGAGGATCTGTTCGTCCGTCAGATCGTGCGGCCATCCGTAGGCGTCGAACACCGCCGCGTCGAGATCGTCGTGAATCTGTTTGAGCACGGAAACCAGTCCCTGCTCGTGGATGACTTTTTCCTTCTCCGTCAACGCCTCGCCGCTGCGCAGCTTTTCGAGGACGTTGTACATGTCGGTGACGGTCAGGTCGTCGTGAGCCGCCAACTGACGCCATCGATGGCTATCGAGCTTCTCGGCGATCTCTTGGACGCCGACCGCTGCTGATACGGGGAACGGAAATGGAAAGAATGTCTTCTTGCTGTTGTAGCGAGGCCGGTTTTCGAGCGAACCACCCGCGCGTAGTGCGAAAACCGTGTGCACACGGCATGACAGGACGCCCAGGATGAAGGCGTCGTCGGAGGGTACGACGTAAACCATGGCGTCAGGAATTGTGTCAGCCGTAATGAAGAAGAAGGGACGATGTTTGGCGGTATACGGCGTTCCAATGTATCTCGGGAGGGTCGCAATGCCGGCGCGTAGAGCAGGACGCGGCTCAGCGAAGATCCACCACTTGTCCCGGTATGTCTCCCGAGGATTCTGACGCCGCTCATCAAAAACGTAGGCGAGCAGGTGCTGGTAGACCTCGGGGAAAGCTGCAGCTAACTCGTTCTCGTCGTAGCCGAATGCATCGATGATGTACTTCTCGGATCGGCGCTGAACCAAGTCGCGGCCGATGATGTAGTTCTTTATTACCGCCGGCCTTCCTCCCGCGATCGTTGTGAGAGCGTCTAATGCGGCGCGGCTGAGCTTGAATCCGTCACCCGCCGGGACAACGCCTTGGAAACACATAGACATGTTTGAACGCAGTGGAGGCAATGTACGGACATTTATGCCCGCTCTCAGAGAGGAGTTGATTTCGGATACGGCGCGGTTAATAACGACTGCTTCGCCAGACTGGCGATCCACTCTCACCACCTCACCGATGTAAGCCTCGGCCGACGAGCCGGCGTGCTCGCCGACGGTCATGGACACACCGACGTTCGCGCCGCCATCGACGTCAGGCCAAGGGTGGTCTCTTACTGCATAAACCAATCGGAGAGATGACGACAGGTGTAGGTCGGCAACTGAACGAGAGTAGTCTTGCGTGAAGCTATTTGTAGTAATCAGACCAAACCGACGTGAAAGGCTCTTCTCAATCCGGTCCGCTGCGTCGTGCCACCAATACATGACGTAATCAGCAGTGTCTGGGACCTCCGGATACGCCTGTCGCAGCGTGTCGACGTATTCACCACCAAGCGCCGCCTTCATCTTTCTAACGCCGATGTACGGCGGGTTTCCTACAATGAACTCCGCCTCCGGCCACTCCGCCTTCCGCGGATTCAGGTACCGATACACAGGCATTCGGGCTGAGACGTCCGGCACATCCTCGCCCGTCACTGGATGCCGCTTCATCGTTTCGCCGTCCCACCGTGTTACTGCCTTGCCGGTGTCATCGAGCAGCGGGACCTTTTCGTCGTAGGCCAGCACGGCGTCGCGGCATTCGATGTTGTGGTAGTCGTGGAGGATTGGTTCCTCGGGATTGTTGGCGAAGCCGCGGGTGCGGAGTTGCCATTGCAGGTAGCCGATCCAGAGGACCAGTTCGGCGATCTCTTTTGCCCAGCGTTTGATCTCGATGCCGAGGAACTGTTTCGGGGAGACCAGGCGTCCGTAGCTGGTGATGCGGCCGCCGCCGAGGTTGGCGTACATGTCCAGCACTTCGTTCTCGATCCGTTTCAGCACGTCGAGAGAGACGTAGAGGAAGTTGCCGGTGCCGCAGGCGGGATCGAGGATGCGGACATGCGCGAGGCGGTCGAGAAACGTTTCGAGGAGGCGCAGCGCCTCTTTTTCGCCCGAGGCGTTGTCGGCGATGAGGGCGCGGACGCTGCCGCGGACGCTGTCCCACTCCTTGCGCAGCGGCTCTTCGATGGTCGGACGAACGAGGCGCTCGACGTACGCGCGCGGCGTGTAGTGCGCGCCGAGGCGGTGGCGTTCCTTCGGATCGAGGGCACGCTCCAGCAGCGTGCCGAAGATCGATGGGTCGACGTGCGCCCAGTTGCTTTCCGCGGCTTCGCGCAACGCGTGGAGCTGGAAACGATTGAGATCGATCGCGGCGGGATCGCTGAACAGGCCGCCGTTGAAGCGCCAGACTTTTCCTTTGCCCCACAGCACGCCGCCTTCGTTCATCTTCTGCCATAGCTCTTCGATGGCGGGCTTGAAGCGCTCGGGTGCGTCCCACCAACCTTCGAAGGCGTCGGAGAAGATCCGCTTCGGAAGGAGTCCGACATCCTCGGCGAACATGGTGAAGAGGCAGCGCATGAGGAACTTCGCGACGAGCTCCGGATCGTGGCCGGCGGTTTCGAGCTGCTTGGCGATCGTGGCGATGCGCGCGGCCACTTCGCGTGTGATGTTCGCGGCGTGCTTGGAAGGATCCAGCTCGTACGGATTCGTGAAGACACGGCGTAGACGCCGGCCGAAGTCGGTCAGATGCCGTTCCTCCGGCTCGTACTCATTCGGATCGGGCTCGGGATCGTGCGGCTGCCGGAAGAGATGGCGCAGGTAGAACCGCGAATTGACGGCATCGGGGAAGGCGCGATAGCTGGCGGTACGGTCGAACGATGCGTAGAGATCGAAGCAGTAGCCGACGTCGGTCACGATGAGGAACGGCGGCGGCGCGTCCATGGCGCGGGCGTACTTGAGTGCCTGGCCGAAGGCGTCCTGCATCGCGATGTGCCACGCGGGCGTGTCGCGCTTGGCCGTGCCGAGGCGCAGGCTGCCTTCCTCGGAACCCTGCTTGGCTTCGAGGATGAAGTGGCCGCGTTTGTAGAGGTCAATAAAGCCGATCGATTGCTGGCGCCCTTCGTGCGGAACGGTGACCGGCTTTTCGAAGACGTAGGCGTCGCGATCGGCATCCGAGGTGGCGGCGTGGGGCGGGTCGACGTTGAGGACGGCGCAGAGGTCGATGACGAACGACTGCGCATTCGACCGCTCGGCGGCCGCGGAACCACTCCACTTTTCGAGAAACTCGGACGGAGTCACGTGAGAGCGAGTTTAGCGGAGGCGGGTTGCGTTCGGAAGGACGGATGGCCGGCGATTCGGCCTCCGAATAGGCGTTTAGCCTTTTCGAATAGGGTTCTTGGCCTCTTCGATAAGTCAAAACGCCTCTTCGAAAAGGTCTGAAGCCTTTTGCAAAAGGGAGAGTGACATCTTTAGATGTCAAAACACCTTTTGCAAAAGTCAAAACGCCTCTTCGAAAAGGTCGGAAGGGTTTTGCGAAAAGGGTGAACGTCATCTTTAAATGTCAAAACACCTTTTGCAAAAGGGAAAACGCCTCTTCGAAAAGGTCCAGACGGTTTTGCCAAAAGGGTAAACGTCATTGTAGATGTCAAAAAACCTCTTCGAGCCCCTACCTCCGCCTCCCCACCGCCC
>JBAVBF010000145.1:0-5095 GCA_049586115.1 Thermoanaerobaculia bacterium
GCGTTACGAGTGGCGAATTATGCTCGACGGTCACGTGCTCGTCCTCAACAGGGTTTTCCAGGCGGTGCAGATCACTTCTGCACGTCGCGCGCTGACCCTCCTGTACAAAGGGCAGGTCAAAGCCGTCGACTCCGAGTACCGCACCTACGACTTCGAGAACTGGGCCGACGTTCCCATTCAGGCTGACGACGATCATTTCGTTCGCACGCCGAGCCGCAACATCCTGATTCCGCACGTGGTTCAGCTGCTGGTCTTCGACCGGCTGCCGCGGCAGGAAGTGAAGTTCTCGCGCGGCAACATCTATCTGCGGGACGGCAACCGCTGCCAATACTGCGGCAAGAAGTTTTCGTCCTCGGAGCTATCGCTCGACCACGTCGTACCGATCTCGCGCGGCGGAAAGTCGTCGTGGGAGAACGTCGTCTGCGCTTGCCTGCCGTGCAACGTGAAGAAGGGCAACAAGCTCCTGACCGAGACCGGCCTGCAGCTCAAGCGGCTGCCGGTTCGGCCGAGATGGCATCCGCTCCATCGCCTGCAGGGACGCAACTTCCCTGACATCTGGAAGAACTTTCTGGATGAGGCGTACTGGAATGTCGAGCTGAAGGATTGACGGCGGCTACTTCGCGGCCAAGTCCTTCAGCTCTTCACCCTCGTTCACAAATCGATTGATCGCGACGCCGTACTGTTTTTCGTAGAGGCTGCGATAACGGCCGCCGAGGACCATCAACTCGCGGTGTGTGCCGCGCTCGGTGATTTCGCCGTCTTCGAGGACGAGGATCTGGTCGGCGTTGCGGATCGTGGAGAGCCGGTGGGCGATGACGAACGTCGTCCGCCCCTTCATCAGCGCGTTGAGCCCGTCCTGGATCAGCGCCTCGGATTCACTGTCGAGCGATGACGTTGCTTCGTCGAGGATCAGAATCCGCGGATTGGCGACGATGGCGCGGGCGATGGCAACGCGCTGTTTCTGGCCGCCAGAAAGGCGCACCCCGCGCTCGCCGACGATCGTGTCGTACTTGTCGGCGAACCCCTCGGTGAATTCGTCGACGTGCGCGATCTGCGCGGCGCGCAGGACTTCCTCGCGCGACGCGGTCGGATTGCCGAGGGCGATGTTCTCGTAGATCGACTCAGCGAAGAGGAAGGAGTCCTGCGGCACGATGCCGAGGTGCGAGCGGTAGTCGCTGAGCCGGAAACTGCTGAGCGGCCTGCCGTCGACGAAAACTTCGCCTTGCGTCGGCCGGTGAAACGCCGCGATCAGCGAGATCATCGTGCTCTTGCCTGATCCCGAGGGACCGACCAGCGCGATCGATTTGCCGGCGGGCGCGAGCAGGTTGATGTTTTTCAGCACGGGGACGCCGGCGGTGTACTCGAACCATACGTCTCGAAATTCGACGGCGCCGTCGATGTCGGGCGTGGCAGGTTTCGCGGCGTCCTGTTCGTCCTCGCGCGTTTCGCCGAAGATTTCGCGCATCCGCTCCAGTCCCGCAAACGCCTCGGACAGCTGCGTTCCGATCGACACGATCTGCACGACCGGTCCGATGACCAGCGCGAGGTAGAGCGTGAACGCGATCAGATCGCCTGGCGACATTTTGTGCGAGACGACCTGATGTCCGCCGACGAACATCACCACCGCGCTGACGGCACCGACGAGGAACGTGGTCATCGCGCCGGCCGTGGAAATGGTCCGCATCGTTCCGACGATGAGGTTGAGCAGCTTCCTCGCGCCGGTGTCGAAGACTTTCTCCTCATGCTCCTCGGCCGTGTATGCCTTGACGATGCGGATACCGGAGAAGCCTTCGGTGAGGCGGCCGGTGACGTCGCCGTAGACCTCGCCGCGCTTTCTGAACATCGGACGCGCGGTCGAGAAAGCCCAGAACATGATTCCGGCGAAGGCGAAGAACGCCAGGAAAACCATCGACGCCAGCCGCGCGCTGAAATGGAAGAGGAAGAATGATGCGAAGCCCGCAGTGACGATGCCGCCGAAAACCTGCGCGAGTCCAGTGCCGACGAGATTGCGGATGCCTTCCGCGTCGTTCATGACGCGCGAGACCAGAACGCCGGTCTTGGTCGAGTCGAAGTAGCGGATCGGAAGACGCTGTACGTGCTGCTGCAACTTGGTGCGCAGGTCGGTGATCGAGCGCTGCGCGGCAATGCCGAGGATCTGCGCGAGGGCGTAATCGGTGATGCCGCCGAAGAGCGCGACGGCAGCACTGATCAACGCCAGCTTCGGCAAGAGCTCGACGTGCCCTTTCGCGAGCACGTTGTCGTAAAGGAGCTTCGAAAGATACGGCAGGACGATGCTCGACAAGCGATTCGCGAGCAGCAACGGGATGCCGATTGCGAGGCGCAGGCGGGAACGCCAGATGATTTCGCCGGCGTCTTTGAGAACGGCGCGGAACCGCGCCTTGTCCATGCGCTTCTTTGTTTTCGTCTTGTCGCTCGTGTCCGATTCAGCCATCGCGCGATTGTATGGCTGTCTTCCCGACACCCCATACCCCACACCCCACTCCCCATGGTTCACATCTTGCTAAACACCTCGCGAACGGAGTGCATCAATGACGTTAGTAAATTCGCTCTGCGCCGAAATCAGCATTTACCAGGGCGTCGGAGAACAGACAGGTGTGTTGGTAGAAAGAAGTGCGATCCGCGGCAAGAAGGGTCTCTGCAAAAGCATGCGCGACCTGGCCATCAAATCGCGCGTCCTCGGCGATGGTTACTACTACATCCCGATCGAGCTGTGGCCGAAGACGACAGACCCGGTGGTCGTGCACAAACACGACTGGACTGTCATCGGATCGATCCCCCGTACCTCGCGCGTCGAAAAGAAACGTCCAAAACGAGCTCACGCCGAACAACTCTGATCACTACTTTTTCTTTGGAGTCCTCTCGATGAAACGCTGTTTCGTTGTGCTGTTTGTTGCTGCAATCGCCTCCGCCGCATTCGCGCAGGAGGAAGAAGGAACCGGCGCCGCCAAGGGGGCGCAGGTCAACACCACGGGCAAGGGCTACACCGCCGCGTACGTGATCGACGCGGGTAGCCGTCGCGTCCTGTTCGAAGAGAACGCGCACGTTCCGCTGCCTACCGCGTCGATGGCCAAGATGATGACGTGCATCATCGCCATGGAGCGCATCCAGTCGGGCGAGATCAAGCTCGATACGCCGGTCACCGCGTCCGCGCGCGCCAGCAAGATGGGCGGCTCGCAAATCTTCGCCAAGGAAGGGCAGTCCTTTCCGATGCAAACGCTGCTCGCGGCCACGATGGTCCGCTCGGCGAACGACGCGGCGGAAATGATCGCGGAGAAACTCGGCGGTTCCGCTGAAGCGTTCGCCGATCTGATGAACGACAAGGCGCGCGCACTCGGATTGAAAGAGACGACGTTTTACGATCCGCACGGCCTTCCCAACAGCGCCGACCCGAAACGCATCAACGTTTCCAGCGCGCACGATCTCGCGGTGATGGGACAGGAGTTGATGAAGTACCCGCTGATGCGCGAGTACGCAAAGACGCCGTGGATTCCGTTCACGAACGCGACCTACACGTCGGGGCTGACGAATCCGAACCACATGATCAATCCGAAGAGCAAGGACTACTACGGCGATGCGACCGGCATCAAGACCGGCTACTCCGGTCCTGCCGGCTACTGCATCACGGCGTCGGCCAAGCGCGGCGATATGGAAGTGATCGCCGTGGTGATGGGCGCCCGTGCACCGTCCGGTCCCGAAAGCTCGTTCGGAATCACGGCGCGGCTCTTCAATGAAGCCTTTGCACACTGGCGGCAATTGGTCGCGTTGAAGAAGGGAACCGTGGTCGGTCAGGCCGCGGTCGCCGATGGACAGGCGAAGACGGTGAACGCCGTCGCCGCAATGGACGTCCGCACGCTCGTCCAGCGAGGCCAGGAAGGCGGCATCACGGTCCGTTTCATGCCGAGCAATCTGACGGCGCCTGTCCGCGCCGGACAACAGGTCGGGTTTGCGGTCGTGAACCAGGGCGGACAACAGATCGGCAGAGTCCCCGCGACGGCACAAACGGCGGTCGAGAAACAACCGTGGTGGAAAAAGTTCTGGCCCTTCTAAGTGAACACGACACGGCGCCCGTCGACGCGATAGTTGCCTGACGCCAGCTTCACCAACGCCTCCACATACGCCGCGTGCTCTTCCTCGAGGATGCGCGCCGCGAGTGTGGAGGCGTCGTCGTCTGCACGAACTTCGACGGCGCGCTGCGCGATAATCGGTCCGGCGTCGAGGTTCTCGTCGACGAAATGCACCGTGCAGCCGGAGACCTTCACGCCATGCGCGACCGCCTGCGCCTGCGCGTCGACGCCCGGAAACGCCGGCAGCAACGATGGATGAACGTTGATGATCCGCATCGGATACGCGGTGATGAACGCGGGCGACAGCAGGCGCATGTAGCCCGCCAGCGCGACGAAATCGGGCCGGGCGTTTTCCAGAATCGCCAGCACTTCCGCCTCATGCGCCGCGCGGCTGCCGAACGCGCGATGATCGATGACATGCGCAGGCAATCCGGCCGATCGCGCGTGCTCGATGCCTGCCGCGCCGGGACGATTTGAAACGACGCTGACGATCTCCGCATCGAGCTCGCCGCGTGTAATCGCGTCGTGAATCGCCGCGAAGTTCGAGCCGCGCCCGGAGAGCAGGACGGCTAGCCGCACGTCACTCGATCCACGACGCAAACCCTGCCGGCGGCCGGTCGTAAACCACGTTCCCGCTTCCCTTCACCACGTTGCCGATGAAGAAAAACTTCTGGCCGATCTGCGCGAAGTGGCGGGCGATCGGATCGACCTGATCTTTTCCGGCGATGAGCACCATCCCGATGCCCATGTTGAACACGCGCAGCAGTTCGTCGTGATCGACGCCGCCGTGCTGCCCGAGATAACGAAAGGTCGGCAATACCGGCCACGAGCCGAGCTTGATGTGCGCATCGAGCGAGTCGGGAAGCACGCGCGGAACGTTGTCCGTCAGGCCGCCGCCGGTGATGTGTGCGAGCGCGTGAATGGCGCGCTGCTCGACGAGCGGAATCAGCGGCTTCAGATACGAAATGTGCGGCGCCAGCAGCGCCTCGCCGATCTTGCCGATCTCCGGC
>JBAVBF010000146.1:0-4294 GCA_049586115.1 Thermoanaerobaculia bacterium
CATCAGGCCACGAAACATTTCGTGGCCTCGTTCGTCTCAGACACATGCGGCGCCAGGCCGCACCCGCTGGCACGTCTAACGCAGCGGGGCAAATGGCCCGCCTTCCAATTCACTCAACGCTTCAAAGGAGCTTCAACAGATATGAATCCAACCACCAAACGTATTCTGTCGACGATCGCGATCATCATCGCCTCGGTTACGTTCGGAGTCGTCGTCAGCGCCGACCTCGGCCTGATGCGTCCTTCGCACGCTCAGTCGTCAGTCATCCAGACCACCTCGTCGGGCGCACCCGTCGCCGCGGTCACCATCCCATCCTTCGCCGACGTTGCTGCCCGGGTCATGCCTGCGGTCGTCTCGATCACGTCGACCGAAGTCATCAAGACCAGCGATCTCCGCAAACAAAGCCCGTTCGGCGGCGATCCGTTCGAATTCTTCTTCCCGAATCCCGGCCAGGGAAACGGCAACGGCCAGCGCAGCCCGCGCGGCAACCGCACGCCCGAGGAAGATGACGAGCACAAGCAGGTCGCCGGCGGATCGGGCTTCATCATTTCGCCCGATGGCTACATCGTCACCAACAACCATGTCATCGACGGCGCCAGCAAGGTTCAGGTGCACTGGGGCGCGGACGAGAACGGTACCGGCGGCCACACGAGCGAAGCGAAGATCATCGGCCGCGACCCGGCCACCGACATCGCTCTGCTCAAGATCGACGCCGGCCAGTCGCTGCCGAGTGTTCCGCTCGGAGACTCCGACCGGATCCGCAAGGGTGACTGGGCCATCGCCGTCGGCAACCCGTTCCAGTTCGAAAACACGCTCACCGTTGGCGTTATCTCCGCGAAGGGCCGCACGCTCGGCCTCGGCGATCAGACGCGTTCCTTCGAAAACTTCATCCAGACCGACGCCGCCATCAACTTCGGCAACTCCGGCGGCCCGCTCATGAACATCAACGGCGAGGTGGTCGGCATCAACACCGCCATCCGCGGGGGCGGCGCGCAGGGCCTCGGCTTCGCCACTCCGATCAATACCGCCAAGCGTCTCCTGCCGCAGCTCAAGCAGGGCAAGGTCACGCGCGGTTACCTCGGCATGGGCATTCTCGATCTGACCGAAGACGCTCGCGCCGGATTCGATCTGCCAGCCGATACCCGCGGCGCACTCGTCCAGACCGTCGAGCCGGACAAGCCGGCCGCCAAAGCCGGAATCCAGCCGGGCGACATCATCGTCGAGGCTGACGGCCGTCCGATCACCAGCAATCGCGCGCTGATCGACTACATCTCGTATCTTCCGGTCGGCAGCAAGATCAACCTCACGGTCATCCGTGGCGGTAAGCGCCAGACGCTGACCGCATCGACGATCGAGCGCACGCTCGAAGCCGACAAAATCGACCCCGACAAAGCGCCCGAGGAAGTTGCACCGGCGCGCAACAAACTGGGCATGTCGGTGCAGGAGCTCACGCCGCAGACGCGCCAGACCTACGGCATCGCCGACAACGTCACCGGCGTCGTCGTGACCGGCGTCAAGGAAGTCTCCGCGGCCGGCGACGTCCTCAATGAGGGCGACGTCATCAGCGAAGTCCAGGGCACGAAGGTTTCGAATCTCGCGCAGTTCCGCGCCGCGATCGATCGCCTCAAAGGCGGACAGATCGCCCGCATCTACGTCACTTCCTCGGGACGCGGCGGCGCGGCCATTTCCGGCTACCGCTTCATCCACGTTCCGTAAGTTCCTCGCATCGACAACAAAAGCCGGCGAGCAATCGCCGGCTTTTTTGTTGGACAATCGCCGGCGTGGAAGACCTCATGCGCCGCGCCCTCGACCTCGCCGCGCGTGGCCGCTACTCCGTCAGCCCCAATCCGATGGTCGGCTGCGTGATCGTGCGCGACGGCAACGTGATCGCCGAGGGATGGCATCAACGCGCCGGCGAACCGCACGCCGAAATCGAAGCACTGCGCGGAATCGATGACGCCCGCGGCGCGACGATGATCGTGACGCTCGAGCCGTGCAATCACCACGGACGGACACCGCCATGCGTCGACGCCATCATCGCCGCCGGCATCACGCGCGTCGTGATCGCCATGCGCGATCCGCACGACCTCGCCGCCGGCGGTATCGAGAAACTGCGCGACGCCGGCATCGAAGTCGTCACCGGAGTTCTCGAAGCGGAAGCGCGCAAACTCAACGAAGTCTTCATCCACGCCGTCACGCACCACCGCCCATTCGTAATCCTGAAAGCGGGCATGACTCTCGACGGGAAACTCGCCACCATCACCCGCGAGAGCCGCTGGATCACCTCGGAAGCCGCGCGCCAGAAAAGCCTCGAGCTCCGCGAGCAATACGACGCCATCCTCGTCGGTGCCGGCACGATCCGCGACGACAATCCGCAACTGACCCGCCGCCTCGGGCTCGCATCAACCCCGTGGACGCGCGTCATTCTCGACCGTCGCCGCATCGTGCCTCCTTCCTCCCACGCCCTCACCGATGGCGGGACGACAATTCACATTACGGAAGACGCCGACCTCGACACGCTCCGCGCCGATCTCTACAAACGAGGCATTCAGTCAGTGATCGTCGAAGGGGGATCAAACATCCTCTCCGAATTCATCGTCCGAGAGCTGTGGCAGAAGATGATCGTGTTTATCGCACCGATGGTCGTTGGCGGCGCGGAGGCGCCGTCGATTTTCAGCGGGAAGGGCATCGCCAAGTTGACGGACGCGCATCGCCTTCACTTTGAGCTGGCGGATGTCGTGGGCGGGGACCTGATGATCATCGCCTATCGGGACAATCGCCTACTGAAATGATTCTGAACGGAAGCTGGCCGGTTCGAACTGGAAAACTCTGGACGCGAGCGTCTGACGATCAACGCCGTCGCGATCCCACTGCGCGACCTACGTCCTTCCGATCCGCTCCGGCGGCAAGCAACGAACGCACGAGGAGATCGACGCTCACAGTTGAATCCGCGGCCTCCATCTTCGCCACGCGTGATTGGCTCGAACCGAGTCGGCCGGCGAGGTCGGCCTGCGTCCATTTGTGCTGTTCTCGAAGTTGACGGAGACGATGCGCAAGTCCCAGTTTGATCTCCACGAACTCGGCTTCCGAGGCATCAAGTTCAAGGAAGTCTTTGGCATCACCTACTTTCCAGCCTGCCTTTGCCAGCCTCTTCGCCTTTTCCGCTTTCATGATCACTCCTCCGTATCCCGCAGGTATTTCTTCAATCGCGCTTTCGCGGAATCGAGCACCGGCTTGGGCATCGTTCGCGTCTTCTTCGAAAAGACTTCCAGAATCACCACGGCATCGTCGGCCACGTAGTACACAATCCGCCACGTCGCGTCCTTGTCAACGATGCGCAGTTCGTGGCATCGCGCACCGATCGTCGGCATCGGACGGGATGCTGGAAGCGACAGGTGTTCCCCTCGTTGCAAACGCCGCAGGAGAAATCCTGCTTCGAGTCTTCCCATCCGCGAAAACGGCGGAGTCTTCACCGCGCCGCGCAACCAGATCAGTGGCTTCTCCAGCGTCACGCCTGTCTAACATATGTCAGATCAGGCATATTCGCAACGAACGGAGTCATCGCAATCAACGATCCGAGTAAACTTTCAGGCAAGAGCCGCGAGGTCTGAATGTTCACGGGCATCATCAATCACAGCGGAATCATCGAAGCATTCGACAGGCTCGAGTCGGGCGCGCTGCTTCGCCTTCGCACGACGGATGAGACGCCGTTCGTGCGCGGCGAGAGTCTGGCCGTGAATGGCGTCTGCCTTACAGTTCTACCGGAGGACGATGTGCTGGTCGCGGATGTCTCGAACGAAACGCTGGCTCGCACCACGCTCGGATCGCTCGGGCGCGGCGCAAGAGTCAACGTCGAGCGCGCGATGTCCCTCGGCGATCGGCTTGGCGGCCATCTCGTGCAGGGACATGTCGATTGCGTTGGGACACTCCTGTCGGTGAAAGCTGAGGGGGAGTTTGCGGTGTATCGGTGGAGTGTGCCGACGGAGTATGCGGAGCTTGTCGTCGACAAAGGATCCATTGCTGTTGATGGGGTTTCGTTGACAGTGGTTGAGCCGGATGGCGACAGCTTTGGTGCCGCGCTCATCCCCGAAACTCTGCGCCACACCAACCTTGGCGAGGCTGCAGTCGGCGCGCGCGTCAACCTCGAACTGGACATGATCGCCAAGTACGTTCGCTCGCTCGTGGCGCCGTATCTCGCGCGCTGAGGCATACACTGTCGCGGCGTGATCGTTTACAAGAAAACGCCGCATCTGCGGCTCACGCGGGCGCAGGTGCCCGAGGCGCCGTACTGGGC
>JBAVBF010000147.1:0-2639 GCA_049586115.1 Thermoanaerobaculia bacterium
AGTGCAGCCAGCCCGACTGCAGCATGGAAGCGAGCTGCCGCGCGAAGGGGCTGTTCGGGAAGAGCAGGCCGATGATGGTCGAAGGGAAGACGAGGATGGCCTGGGCGAAGATGATCGGCATGACGCCCGCGTAATTGACCTTGAGGGGCAGGTACTGCGTCTGGCCGCCGAAGACCTTGCGGCCGACGACGCGCTTGGCGTACTGCACGGGGATTCGCCGCTGGGCCCGTTCCATGAAGACGACGAAGGCGACGACAGCGGCCATGAAGACGATCAAGGCCAGCATTGCAAACAGATTGCGCTGACCGTTGAGAACATCCTCGGCGATGCCGAAGACGGCGTGCGGCAGGTTGACGACGATGCCGGCGAAGATGATGAGCGAGATGCCGTTGCCGATGCCGCGCTCGGAGATCTGCTCACCGAGCCACATGACGAAGGCGGTGCCGGTCGTGAGCGTGAGGACGGTCATGATCGGGAAGCCGATGCCGAAAAACCAGTCCTGGACGGCCTGTGGAACCAGCGGTGCGCCACCGGGAGCCGGCTGGTTTTTGAGCCAGAAGGCGACGCCGAGCGACTGCACAATCGACAGCACGATCGTGCCGTAGCGCGTGTACTGGTTGATCTTGCGCCGCCCCATCTCCCCTTCCTTCGAGAGTTTCTCGAGGTACGGCCAGACCACCGTGAGGAGCTGGAGGATGATCGATGCCGAGATGTACGGCATGATGCCGAGGGCGAAGATGGAGAGACGGCGCAAGGCGCCGCCGGAGAAGAGATCGAGGAATCCCAACGCCCCGCCCGCCGTCTTGAAAAACTCCGCCAGCGCGACAGGGTCGACGCCCGGCGTCGGGATGTGCGATCCGAGGCGATACACGGCGAGCAGCGCAAACGTGAACAGCACGCGTTTGCGCAGATCTTCGATTGCCCAGATATTGCGGAGTGTCTCGAGGAAGTTCAACTTACCCAATCTCCTGGCAGGTACCGCCTGCCGCTTCGATCTGTTTGCGAGCAGTTTCGGAGAACTTGGTGGCCTGCACGGTCAGCTTCTTGGAGAGCTTGCCGGTGCCGAGCACCTTGATGCCGTCGTTCTTCCCCTTGACCAGACCGGCCTGACGAAGTGTGGCCTCGTCGACCGTGGCGCCGTTATCGAAGCGCTCGAGGTCCGAGAGGTTCACGACGGCGTGGATCTTCTTGAAGATGTTGGTGAAGCCGCGCTTGGGCAGGCGGCGGTGCAGCGGCATCTGGCCGCCTTCGAAGCCGCGCATGCGCGAGAAGCCGGTGCGGGACTTCTGTCCCTTTTCACCGCGTCCTGCGGTCTTGCCGTTGCCCGAACCCGGGCCGCGGCCGACGCGCTTCTGCGAGTGGCGCGACGATTTTTTCGGTTTGAGGTTGTTCAGTTCCATTTGTCGTTCTCCGGTCGCTTACTGCTCGACCACCTGCACGAGATGCGGGATGCGCGCGATCATGCCGCGCGTTTCGGGCGTGTCGACGCGCGACGTGACCCGGTGCATCTTTCCGAGGCCGAGGGCACGAAGCGTCTCGCGCATGTAGCGCGGGCAGCCGATGCCGCTGCGGACCTGTTTGATCTGAATCATCTTTCTGCTTTTAGCGGCACTCATTCCGCACCTTCCTCCACGCCGCGGAGCGTGTTGTACTGGGCCTCGCTGCGGAGCTGCTGCAGCGCGTCGAACGTCGCTTTGACGACGTTGTGCGGATTGGCCGTGCCGAGCGATTTGGTCAGGATGTTCTGGATCCCGGCCGACTCGAGGATGGCCCGGACCGGACCGCCGGCGATGACGCCGGTGCCTTCCGAAGCAGGCTTGAGCATGACCTTGCCTGCGCCGTAGTGGCCGAGAACGGCATGCGGAATCGTCGTTCCGGACATGGAGATGGCCACCATGTTCTTCTTGGCGATCTCGATCCCCTTCTTGATTGCCGCGGGCACTTCCTTCGCTTTGCCCGAGCCGAAACCGACGCGGCCTTTGCCGTCGCCGACGACGACGAGCGCGGAGAAGCTGAAGTTCTTGCCGCCTTTGACGACCTTGGTGACGCGGTTGATGTGGACGACCTTGTCGATCATCCCGCTTTCGCTGCGCTCGTCGCGGCGATCACCGCGCGGACCGCCCTGACCTCGTTGCATCGGACGCTGCATGATGCCTCCCTAGAATTCCAGACCGTTTTCGCGCGCGGCATCCGCGAGCGCTTTGATGTTGCCGTGGTAGAGGTAGCCGCCGCGGTCGAACACCACGCGCTTGATCCCCTTGTCTTTTGCTTTTTTCGCGATGAGCGCACCGACGGCCTTGGCCGAGGAGGCGTTGGCGCCTTTGGTGCCGGCGTCCTTCTCATGCGTCGACGCCGACACGAGCGTCGTGCCGGTAGCGTCGTCGATGATCTGAACGTAGACGTGCTTGAGGCTCTTGAAAACAGCCAGACGCGGACGCTCGCCGGTCCCGGTGACCTTGCCGCGAATACGCGCCCGGATGCGGCCTCGTGATTGAACTCTGTGTTTTGCCTGATCCATTGTTTTCCCTTTGCGCCGAGGTTGATTACCCGGCTGAAAGCTCTTAGCTCTTAGCTGTTGGCTCTTAGGACCTGCTCGCCGCTCTTCTGAGAGCTTAGAGCTGGGAGCTAAGAGCTATTTC
>JBAVBF010000148.1:0-3120 GCA_049586115.1 Thermoanaerobaculia bacterium
GATGACGGTTCCGTCGACGATCGCCACCGGCTGGCCGGTCGCGGCGTCGTTGACGATCAGCATCGCCGACGCGCGCTCGCCGCCCGCGGCAACGTTGCCGACGAACGAGCCGACCCACTTCACGCCGACGATCGGTCGCGTGTCCTCGATGCTGGCTGGCATCGCGAAAAATCTTCCGCCGTTCGTGTACAGCGGCTGCGTTCCCGGCGATTTTGTCTGTCCTCTCGCGTGCGCGAGATAGGCCTCGGTGACCGCGTCCAGTACGAGATCGTTGTCTGCGAGAATTCTGCGGACGGTGGGGCCGGAGATGATGGTCAGGTCGCGTTCAGGCATGCACCGCGATCTTAGCCGCGATCCCGATCCGTTCGGCAACCCAGCGATCGTCGTAGATCGTGTCGAGGTAGCGCTCGCCGGAGTCGGCCAGTACGACGACGACCGTCATCGGCTCGCGAAGAATGTCGCCGCACTGGCTGAGCGCCGACATCACCGCACCGCTCGATCCGCCCGCGAGAATCGCCTCGGTATCGAGCAGCCGGCGCGCACCGAGAACCGCATCGCCTTCGCTGACGTGAACCACGCGCGCAATCGGAACGCCCTCGACGAGCGGAGGACGGATCGCCGAGCCGAGGCCCGGGATCAGGCGTCGTTGCGGCGGACTACCGAAGATGCGGCTGCCAACCGCGTCGACCGCGATTACTTGCGTGTGGGCGGCGCGGCTTTGGATGTAATCGGCGCAGCCGCGGATCGTACCGCAGGTGCCGGTCGCGCAAAAGATGAAGTCGGGCGCGCGGCCGAGCTGCTGGAAAATCTCCGCGCAGGTCACCTCGTGCGCCGCCGAGTTGTTCGCGTTGCCGTATTGGTTCGGCCAGAACGCAGGCTCGTGCAGCGCGAGCAATTCCTGAACGCGGCGCAGGCGCGCCGGCAGCAGCTCGCCCGTCACCGCGTCGGGAACGGTGACTTCCTCGATCGTCGCGCCGAACGCGCGAAGGAGGTTGCCGTGCTGTCCGGTCATCCGCCCGTCCACCACGCAGATCAATGGAAGCTGAAAATATTTGCAGACGCTCGCCAACGCCACGCCGGTGTTTCCCGACGTCGATTCGACGATCGTCGTTCGACCCGGGATGACCTGTCCTTCGCGAATGGCTGCGACGAGCATCGACGCGGCGGCGCGGTCCTTCGAGCTCCCCATCGGATTGAGGAGCTCGAGCTTCGCGAAGATCGACGCCGTGACCGCACCGGCGAAATATTGATTGAGCTCGATCAGCGGCGTATTGCCGATTGCCGCGAGCACACCCGATGCGAGTGTGTCCGGCAGCAGAGCGGACGCCGATTCAGATCGGTTCATGGTGGAAGCCGCACAAACTCGGGAGTCCGCGATTGCAGCAACAATGACCGAAGTCATCGAAGCCGCAACGGCGGACTCGGCGCGGGCGAATGTCGCAGCCGACTACTTCTTCTTACCCTGGTTCTCGGCTTTCATCGGCCCCTTCAGCTGCTTGCCGGCGCCGCGGCCTGATTCCTTGGCGGCTTCCTTGCGCGACTTGCCGACGGCCTTGCCGTGGACCTTTCCGCCGGCCTTCGTCGCTTCTTTCAAAGCGGTGGCGACCGACTTCAACTCCGACTTTTTCTGGTTCTTCAGGGCCTTGCCCAACGACTTTCCTTCGTCTTTATGGGCTTTCCCTTCCGCTTTTCTTGACCGATCCGCAGCAGTAGCTTCTGGCACAGTTTCTCTCCTTTTTTTTCGAAACAGCATTTCGAAGAAACTTCGGGATGAATTATCGACACCGTTCAGGCTATGGGGATTTACGGTAGACTCGTAAGTGTCGGGCCAACCCCCACGTATGTCAAGAGGGAGGAATGGTTCGGCGTCTCCTCACACGACGTCGAGACGGTTGTTTCTTCGTCGTATCATGTGCGGACTCTCGGGGACAAATTCGGTCAATGGGTCTGGCGAAAAACTGGGCACCGCTGTCGTTCGGACAGGAAGCTCTCTGGTTTTTGTGGAAGCTCGTGCCCGACAGCTGGGCCTACAACATCGCGCGTCCGGCCGGTGTGCGCGGCCCTCTCGACGTCGCGGCGCTTCGCGCCGCGCTTCAGGCCTTGTCCGATCGTCATGCCGCACTGCGGCTGGAGTTCCGCGAGGAAGGCGGGAAGGTTTTTCAGCACGCGTTGGACCAGCACGACGTGGTGCTCGAGGAGATCGACGCATCCGATTGGGATGATGCGCGCGTCGATGCCGCGGTTCGCGAGCACGCGCGCAAACCGTTCGATCTCGAACAGAGCGCGGCCATGCGCACCACGCTCTTCCGCCGCTCCGCCGATCACCACATTCTGCTCATCGTCGTGAGCCACATCGTCAGCGATCTCTGGTCGCTGATCGTGGTGATGGACGAGCTGCGCGAGGTCTACGCGGCGATGAAAGAGGGACGCACTCACTCGCTTCCGCGGTTGCCGATGACGTTCGATGACGCGGTTCGGCAGCAGCGCGGCGCGATCGAGGGCGAAGCGGGCGAGCGTTTGTGGCAACACTGGCGCGACGAGTTGTCGGGCGAGCTGCCGGTGCTCGATCTGCCGGCCGGCCGCTCGCGGCCGGCGATGCAATCGTTTCGCGGCGGCACGATCGTTCGCCGCATGCCGGCAGAGCTCACTCGAAAACTGAAGCAGGTCGCGGGACGAGAGCGCGTCACGCTCTACATGCTCCTTCTCGCCGCGTACGAAGTGCTCCTCCATCGCTACACGGGACAGGAATCGTTCGTGGTCGGGTCGCCGACCTCGGGACGCGAACGGCCGGAGCTTCAAGGCATCGCCGGCGATTTCGTCAACATGGTTCCGCTGCGCGCCGATCTCTCCGGCGCGCCGCCGTTCCGCGAGCTGCTCGCCCGCGTGCGAGCGCGCGTGCTCGGAACGATTCAACATTCGGACTTCCCCTTCTCGCTGCTCGTCGACCGGCTGCATGCCGTGCGCGACCTGAGTCGCTCGCCGATTTTCCAGACCACGTTCGTCCTGCAAAAGTTTCATCGGTATCCCGAGCTTTCGCGGGTGATGTTGCCGGATGAGAACGAGCCGCCGATTCCGTTCGCCGATCTCCTGCTCGAGCCGATCGCCCTCGCGCAGCAGGAC
>JBAVBF010000149.1:0-2913 GCA_049586115.1 Thermoanaerobaculia bacterium
GGTGCTGGCCGTGGACTGGACGGGGGGGCAGTTGTCGAAGAGCGCTTCCACGGACCAGGTGACCGGGCCGGCAGGTGCGCTTTGGTTGTCGAGATGCAACGCCGCGGTCGTGCCGATGACTTTCGGCGTTTCGGAGCCGGCCGCGAGCCAGACGTTGTACTTCGTCGCTCCCGGTACGCTGCTCCAGCGAAGGTCGAACGGGACGAAGACGGCTGGCGAGCCGTCGAACGGCGCGATGAGGATCGAGCGGGCCACGCTGCAATCGGCGGGCGGCGTGAAGGTGAAGCGGGCGTGGGCGGAGTCGACGGCGTCGCAGCGGTCGAAGAGCGTGCGCACGTACCACTCGATGGAGCCGGTTCCAACGGTGCGGCTAAGCGAGGTGGTAGTGGTCGTCCCGGCAAGCGACGGGGCGCCGCCGTCGATGGAGAGCCATAGCTCGTAGCCGATGGCATTCGCGACCGCACTCCAGTCGAATTCGACGAAGCCGGTCGTGAGCGTGACGTTGTTCGCGGGCGCGAGCGGCGTGGCCGCGGCGTTGTTGCAGTTCTGCGCGGGCGGAATGGTGAACGACTGCGGTGCGGAGGCGATCGATGCGCAGCCGTCGAAGAGCGCTTCGACGTACCAGGACACGGTGCCGGTAGTGAAGGTGAAGTGGAGTGTCGTGACCGAGGACGGTGAAGTGGCGATCGGCGCGAAGGCGACGCCGTTGATCGACGCCCAAACGCGGTAGCCGTTCGCGCCGGCGGCCGCCGTCCACTGCAGGTCGGTGATCGACGACGGGAGCGAGGCGTTCGGTGCCGGAGCGAGGAGCGACGGCGCTGCGTGGTTCGCGCAGCCGGTGGCCGGCGCCAGCGTGAAGGACGACGGCGTTGATGACGTTGGCGGGCAGCCGGGGAAGAGGGCGTCGACGTGCCAGATGACACTCGACCCGGTGAGCGGGATAGTCACCGAGGTCGCGCCGTTGGTCGTGGAGGCATCCTGAATCGCGGCGCCGTCGATGGCGAGCCAGAGGCGGTAGCCGATCGCCTGCGGCACCGCGGTCCAGCTGAAGGTGACGGGCGAGTTGACGGTTGCGTTTAGCGATGGGGCGATGAGTTGCGGAGCAGTCGTTGAGCAATTCGACGACGCCGCGACGCTCAGATCGCGCGGCGGAAACGAGGTGAGCGTCGGGCAGCCGTTCGGGAAGTGCGCGGCGATGTACCAGGTCGACGGACCGCTGGGCAGATTGACCGTGGCCGAGGGCGACTGCGTGGTTGCCGCGATGGCGGCGGCACCGCCGGAGCTGGCGATCCAGAGGTCGTACGACGTGGCGTTCGCGATCGCGGACCAGGTGAAGGTGACGGAGCTGGCGAGGTTCTTCGCGCCGGCGGCGGGCGAGAGCAGCGTCGGGATGTCGTTGTTGCACGAGACCGGCGTACCGACGGACACGCTGGCGCTGGCGCTGTTGTTGTTGGAGATCGGATCGCTGGTAGCGCTGCTGATCGCGGCGGCGTCACCGGCGCTGTTGCCGGTAGCCGTGGCGGCGATGGTGATCGGCGCGGCGGCACCGGCGGCGAGCGTTGGGCGCGTGCAGACGACGGAGAGTCCGTTCACGTTGCAAGACCAACCGTTGCCGGATGCAGTGGCCGCGGTGACGCCGAAGAGGCTGTTGCTGACGGTGAGGTTCTGCGCGTCGTTGGGGCCGTTGTTGATGGCGTTCAGCGTGAAGGTGAGCGTGCCGCCGGCGGGGACGGGATTCGGCGTGGCGGACATCGTCAGCGCGAGGTCGGCGGAGTCGTTGATGGCGACGTTGACGCTGCCGGAGGCGGTGCAGGAGGCGCTGGTGATGGTGATGCTGATCGTGGCAGTGCCGCTGTTGCCGGCGGTCCAAACGATCGACGGCGTGCCGTTGCCGCTGGTGATCGTGCCGCCAGAGATCGTCCAGTTATAGGTCGAGCCGGCCTGCGCGGGCGGCACTGAGGCGGTGTTGCCGGTGGAGTTCGGGGCGACGGAGGAGGGCGCTAGGATCGAGGTGGTGGTGGCACCGGAGGAGATGGTGACCGTCTTCGATGCGCTGGCGCTGCAGCCGCCGTTCGTGACCGTCACACTGTAGGTGGTCGTCGACGCGGGAGAGACGGTGATGGTTTGGGTGGTGGCGCCGGTCGACCAGGCGTAGCTGGCGAAACCGGCGCCGGCGTCGAGGGTGGCGCTGCCGCCGGCGCAGACGGCGGTGGGGCCGGTGATGGTCACGTTCGGAGCTGGGTTGACTGTGACGGCGACGGCGGACGAGGTCGCGCTGCAGCTTCCGCTGGTGATGGTGACGCTGTAGCTGCCGGTGGCCGTCGCGTTGATCGATTGCGACGTGCTGCCGCCGATCGGTGATCCGTTGATGAGCCACTGGTAGGTGGCCGCGGCGCTCGAGGTGAGCGTCACGCTGCCGCCGCTGCAGAAGGTGGTCGGGCCACTGGGCGTCACCGCCGGCGGCGTCAGCGGCGCCTGCGAAACGGCGAACGGGGCGGAGGTTCCGTTGCAGCCGCTGGCGTTGGACTCCGTCACGGCGTAGTTACCGGCCGCGGTGGCGACGTAGGTTTGCGCGGTGGCGCTGCCGATGGGAGAGCCGTTCAGCGACCACTGGTAGGAGTTTGCGGCGGACGCGGTGAGGGTCGTGTTGCCGCCGGGGCAGAAGGAGCTCGAGCCGGTGATCGTCGGCGTAAAGGCTCCGACCGCGATGCTGGCGCTGCCGGTGGCGGTGCAGCCGCCCAGCGAGGCGACGACGCTGATCGAAACCGGCGAGGCCGTGCCGGCGGAGACGATGATCGACGACGTTCCCTGGCCGAAGGTGATGCTGCCGTTGGTGACCGACCAGCTGTAGGTCGCGCCGCCGACGGGGCTGATGATGCTGGCGCCGGCGCTGCTGTTGGCGCAGGTCGAAGC
>JBAVBF010000150.1:0-2558 GCA_049586115.1 Thermoanaerobaculia bacterium
GAGTCCGGTCATCGCCGGCAACGCCCGCGAGCGCCATGCGCCGTTTCTCGCCGTCGACGCGGTGGCGCGCGCCGCGGCGTCGACCTTCGCGGTCGAGCGCGTTCGCAACGACGGTATTGCCGTGATCTCCGGCGGATGGGTGCACGGGATCACCGAGGGCAGCGAGCTTCGCGTCGTCGGCGACCGTTCGCAACCGTCGCTCATCGTTACCACTCTCCTCGCCCTCGGACGTTGCGAAGCGCGGGTTCCACCGGCGACGCATGTTCGCAGCGGAATGCTGCTGGAACTTGCAGGATGGGCTACATCGCCGCCGCGCCCGCTTCGCGTGGCCATCCCGCAAAGCGACAACGACGTCGCTGCATTCGCCAGGCGCGCCGCGACGATTGCGGCCGAGCGCGGACTCGACTGGATCAGCGACCCGACCGTGCGCTCGCCCGGGCACGTCGTCCGCCGCAACGGCGCTCGGTGGGAGATCCTCGATGGCTCGGGTCACGCGAGGTCATTCGAATCCGAGGCCGAGGTGCTGCACGCGATTGCGCGGCTCACGGGATCCGTTTTCGTCCAACTCCCCGTGCGCGAAACGCTCGCCGCGCAGATCGCCGGGCCAGCGGTGATCGAGGTCGTCGATAGCGCGGACGATGCTGACTACGTCCTCGCGGGACGCTTCACGCATAATCACGTCGAGTACGCGTGGGTGCGACCCAACGCGCAGCGCAGCGACCGGCGCTCGTCGGCCCTGCCGCTGCGGAGCACGTGGATCGTTGATGCCGGCGACACGGCGCTCGTCCTCCGCAACCGGGCCCTCCGGCTGCACAAGATTGAGGCGTGGAGTCTCCTCGAATCGCCGTCCGACGGCCGCTGGCCGTATCACCTCGCGTTGCGCGGCCAGCGCGATCCGAAACTCGTCGGCGATGGCGGCCGCGTCGAGGGCAACGAGATGTATACGCTCGAGCTTCGCGGCGCATCGCGCGTTGCCGGACGGCGTAACGTGTACGTTTTCACGATCGATAGCTACGGCCAAAGCACGCTCCTTTTTCCGGTGAGCGGGTCGGTCGAGAATCATTTTCCACTCGATGCCGCCGCCGCAGCGCCGCCGGTGATCTCCCTCGGCGCGCAGTTCTCGATTGCGCCGCCATACGGCGTCGACACGTACTTTCTGCTCGCTACCGACGAGCCGCTCACCGATCCTTCGATTCTGCAATGGGACGGCGTCCGCAATCCGATGCCGCCGGCTAGAACGGCGCTCGAACGTCTCCTGGCCCTGACCGGCTCGACGGAGCGGGGAGCGAGCGTGCTGACGCCGGCCACCTGGTCGATCGAGCGGATCGTCATCGAGTCGTCCCGCCCACGCCACAAACGCGCCCGAACCGTGTCTCTGCGTGACGCGACCTCCTCGCGACGCCGGCGAGTGGCCGGCACGCCAGTCGCCGCGCGCCGCGACGGAGGTTCGCACTTCGCGGAGGATGAATGGGCTTCTATCTGCGCAAGAGCGTTTCATCGAAGATGGCGGCGTGCTGAGCGACGCCGCCATCTTCGACTACACATGGCGATACGTGAACAAGAGCGGTGGCCACGATCACTACGTGATCGTGCGTCGATCCCTTTTCACCGCGCCTGCAGCCGAACGTCAGCGGTAGTCCGTGGACGGAGAGCCATCGATCGAATGCCGGCGACCCGTCGCCGCCAGCGGAGCGCAGGGTTTGCCAGGAAGAGGACCGCGTAGAGAGTGCCGCCGAAACCGAGCGCGCCCGTCAGGACGAATGCGAATTTGCGCACGAGCGCATGTTGGAACGCTGACGTGATGGTCGGGGCAAGATCGAGATAGAACCATGTGTAGTAAGCCTGACCGAGAAGCGCAATGAGTACGCCTGTCAGAATCGCCGTCCGAATGGGGTGCGCGAGCGCGTCATTGAAAAATGTTCGCCGTTTGAGCCGTGCCCGCATGTCGGCGACGATACCGGCCTTCGCCGCGCGAATGGTGTCACCAATGTATGTGCTGTTATCGAGCGCGGAACTCGCGACATTGAGCAGGTCGAGATACAGTCCTCCGAGATCATCGAGCAGACGGTCGTTGCGGGACGTCTCGTTGTTGACAAGGATGAGCCGGATCGATTCCCGTTCCCGCATCTCGTCGCCCGCCGCGGCGTGCGCGACCACGAGATCGAGCTCCTCGAGCAATTGCCAGCGCGTCTTCAGCTCGTGCTCGCGGATCTCCGGTGCCAGCGCTTTCGCCGCCCCTGCCTCGAAACGTTCCTGCGCCTTGCCGGCTTCGTCACGTCTGGCATTTTCGAGCATTTCGAGCCGGCGAGTGATCCTGTCGAGAATCGCGGTCGTCTTCGTCGCGTCTTCCTTCGCGGGCTCCGCGGCGGCGGAATCGAGACGGACCATCTCCGCTTCGAGCTGCGTCTTATACGTTCGATCGTCGAACGGAATCACCGTCGCTGCCGGCTTGAAAAGGGATCGCACCTCCGCGGTAGTGTAGCCAACGGTGACCGCGATGACCGGCGCGCCGGCCATCGCCTGACGGATCGAGCCTATGGTGTCGCGAAGATTCCTCG
>JBAVBF010000151.1:0-5722 GCA_049586115.1 Thermoanaerobaculia bacterium
GCGTCGAAGAGAAAATTCAGCGCGAGGCAGAGTTCAGCCGGGTGGTTGATCGTGTCATCGAGAAGAACGCTGAACTGTATCGGCGGCTGTCATAGTGCGGTTCGTCTCGATCGCCGAGGTCGTCGAAATCCACAGGCGGGTCATCGTGCAGAGCGGCGGAGCGCACGGCATTCGCGATCAAGGCGCTCTCGAATCGTCGGTCTTCCAGCCACTTCAGGTCTTCGCGGATCAGGAACTCTACCCATCGCTTGCGGAGAAGGCAGCCGCGCTCGGATTCTTCCTCATTCAAAACCACCCCTTCGTGGACGGCAACAAACGCGCGGGGCATGCGGCACTTGAAACCGTTCTCATCCTCAACGGCTATGAATTGAGCTGTCCGGTAGATGAACAAGAACGGATCATTCTTGCGGTTGCCAGTGGGGAGCTCGGCCGAGAGGCCTTCACAGCTTGGGTTCAAGCGACGTTGGTACCGGCCGGCTGACTACTGCTTCACCGCTTTGATCAGCGCTTCCATGTGATTGAGGTACTTCTCCAACGCGCGGCGTCCTGATGACGTCAGCGTGTACTCCGTGCGAGGAACGCGTCCGGCGAACGACTTTTTGCAGGCGAGGTAGCCGGCATCCTCGAGCTTGCGCGCGTGGACGCTTACGTTGCCATCCGTTGTTTTGAGGACCGCTTTCAGTTCATTGAACGTCAGCGTCGGATTGACGGCGAGCGCGCTGATCATGGCCAGGCGCGTTTTCTCGTGGATCACGCGGTCGAAGTCGGGGATCTGCGTCTCGACCACTTCGTGTTTCTTTGCTGCTGCTGATTTAGCCACCGTAGCTCCTTGCGATGATGAGTCCGAAGATGATGTGCAGTCCGCCGAAGGCGATGCCGAGGAGGATGTTCGAGGCGTTGAGCGGGAGGAGGGCGGCCAGACCGCCGAAGAGCATGAACGCGATGCCCATGACCGGGATGACGCGGATGGAAAACGCTCCGCTGCTGACGAACGCCGCGCCGTAAAGCAGCAGCCATACCGACGGGATCGCCGCATAGGCCTCGACGCGGACGAGCGCCAGCGTCACCACCGCGCCGGCCACGAGCGGCGCAAAGTAGCTGATGAAGAATCGCTTTGCCGCGCCGGACATGAACGGCTCTTCCGATCGCCTCGCCTTTACCGTCATCGTCCCGAAGCCGATCGCCGCCGCGACGATGGCCTCGGCCAGCCACGTCGCCAGCCACATCCGCAACGACTTGCCGAGGAACTGCTGCGCGATGACCGACGCTCCGATCGCCGTCACGCCGACGCCGACACCTCCCCACCCCGGAATCGAGGTAAATGAACCAGCCCGCTCCATCGCGTCGCGAATGAAGCGAATGTTATCCAGCGCATGCTCGCGCATCGGCAGAGGGGCTTCGGACATTCGCGACATCGTACCGCAAAGTGCTTTGCGATCCGCCGATGACGCAGATTTACGCCGATGAAAGCCTGATCTGCGTGGCATCTGCGTCAGATGCGGATAGAATGCATCAGGAGCCCCGCGCCATTGCGTAAATCATTCATTCAAATACTCTTAATCGCGCTCGTTTCCTCCTCCCTCTTCGCCGGTGAGAATCGCTGGACTATCAAAGGGCCTGATGCCGGCAGCCCGGGCAGGATCGTCTTCGATCCGGCCGACTCCTCCATCGCCTACGCCGCGACGAGCAACGGCGTCTTCCGGAGCAGTGACGGCGGCCAGCATTGGAGCGTCGGAGCAGGAACGCTTGGAACTTCGTTCGGCGATGTGGCGGTGGCCAGCGGCGATCCGCAGAAAGTCTTTGCGTCGTCTGTTTACGGGCTGTACAAGAGCAGCAATCGCGGCGTGACGTGGAGTCTCGCGCATCCGTTCGGGTCGTTCAAGGTTGCCGTCAGTGCCAACGGCAGCGTCGTCTACAGCATCTCGACGGGTGGACCAATCCGTTCGACCGACGGAGGCGTCACCTTCGGCAGTGCGGGCAGCGGCTTTCCGGCGTTTACCTCGGTAGCGTCGCTCAATATCGATCCGCAAAACGCCGATACGGTGTATGCCGCGCTCCTCTCCAGCGACGGCGTTTACAAATCGACCGACGGGGCGGCGCATTGGAGTGCCGCGAACAGTGGCTTGACCGCGTCCGCGTATTACTCGCTGCTCATCGATCCGGTCCTGAGCTCGGTGTTGTACGCCGGCGCCGGTCCGGGGCGCATTTTCAAAACGATTGACGCCGGCTCGTCCTGGACGGAGCTGACGAACGGCCTCGGCAACGCGTTCTACCGATCGATGGACATCTCCGCGTCGACCATCATCGCCGTGACCGACGCCGGTTTCTACAAATCGACGAATGGAGGATCGAGTTGGATCGGTCCAACGCCGCAGGGCGCAGGCACCGCGGTAGCGGTCGATCCGCACAACGCCTCCAACATTCTCCTCGCCTCGAATTTCAACCTGGTCCGGAGCACCAACGGCGGATCGAACTTCACGCCGTCGGCTTCGGGACTGACCGCCGCCTACACGCGGTCGATCTCCGTCGACCCGCGCAACGAGTCGATCGTCTACGCGTCCGGCGCGGCCGGCATCTTCAAAAGTATCGACCATGGCGAGAGCTGGACCTCGCTGCTTGCGACGCTGACGCAGTCCATCGCCGTCGATCCGTTCGATTCGCAGACCGTCTACGCGATCACGTCCGGGACTTTCCGGAAGAGCGTGAATGGCGGGGTTGCCTGGACCGATTTCGCTACGGGCCTTCCCGCCGTCGCAGTCGGCATCCTGGCCGACCCGCTCGCGCCCGGGACGCTCTACACCGTCAGCAACGGCGCGCCGTACAAGAAGGTGGGCTCGGCTCCGTGGACGATCAAGAACAGCGGACTGCCGGCGGGCACGTTCGCGGCGTTCGTCGCCATCGATCCGAACAACGCGTCGGTGCTCTACACCGGCGGCTCGTTCGGAATCTACAAAAGCACGAACGCCGGCGACAGCTGGAGCTCCGTTTCGAACGGGCTTTCCGCATCGGGCGCCGCCGGAATCAGCATCGATCGCTTCGACTCGAATCACCTGCTCACCTGGGTGAATTTGTCCGGCTTCGAATCGACGAATGGCGGCGCGAGCTGGACACCCTTCGTCACGACCGCGGGACGGCAAGCGATCCTGCTCGCGTTCGACCCATCCACGCTTGGCCGCATCTACAACAGCAGTTTCGATGCGGTCGAAGGCAGCAACGACGGCGGCAAGAGCTGGTTCTCGCTATCGGCCGGCCTCGGGAGATCGCACGGCGATGTTTTCGTCATCAGTCCGAACGGCAATTCGCTTTTCTCCGGCGGGAGTGACGGAGGCGTCTGGGTCTTTCATTTCGGCCGTTCGCGCGCGGTTGCGCGCTGAGAGGTTTCACGCGGAGCGCCTCCGCGTGAAAGGCTTTATTCTTGAGCCACCATGAACGACACCGCCTTTCGCGAACACATCGTCAATCTGCTCAATAGTGGAGATGCACATCAGGACTTCGATTCCGAGGTCGAGGACATGCCGGTGGCGATTCGCGGGAAGCGTCCCGCGGGCGGAGATCATTCGCCATGGGAGTTGCTGGAGCACATGCGCATCGCGCAGTCGGACATCCTCCGCTACTCGCGCGGCGACGCGGACTACGTTGCAGCCGAGTTTCCGAAGGGATACTGGCCGGCATCGCAGGAACCACCGAGCGACGCCGCGTGGGATGAAAGCGTTGCGAAATTTCGCGCGGACCGCGATGCGCTCGCGGCGATCGTGAACGACGAATCGATCGATCTCTTCGCGGCGATCCCGATAGGAAAAGCGACATGGCTCGCGCAGATTCTCCTCGCCGCGGACCACAACACCTATCACCTCGGGCAGCTCGTGCTGGTTCGCAAAATCCTGACATCCAACTAGGAACGGACAACGGATCGCTACCTGCGCGTGCCGTTCGGGTCAGCAACGAGCAACGGGACGCGCGTCGGAAGCGATGCGGACGTATGAATCTCCGCAAGGAGGAAACACGATGTTCGCTATCCGTTTCGCGTTGCTCATCAGTTTTCTTTACGGGTACCACGTGATCGCGCTCGAAGGTCCGGGGATTTGTCCGCATGGCGGCCACGGATCGAGTGCGCTGTCCGATCAGGGGCCGGGACTCGATCCTGACGGCGCCACGCCCGACGCCGGTCCGCGGATCGATCCCGAAGGCTGATGCGAAAATGGTGATGGCGGCACAATGGCCGCCATCACCATTTCTCCTTAACGCAACACGGCATCAGAACCGCATCTCCGATGCAATACCAGCGCCGGTAACGCCGTTACCGAAACCGTCAAGTCCTTCCCACCAACCCGCAGTAGTCATTCCCGTCGATCGACTGCCCGCGCCTTGCGATCGCGTCCGGTTGAAGCAACCTGGAGGCGATCCATGAATCAGACGATTTTCGAGCCGATCCATCACGATACGAAGCCGCAGCGCGTAGCCGTGCAGCCGCTCGTCGCGGACATTCAGAATTTCGCACAGGACGTATTCGATACAGTGCGCGAACCGCTGCTCGTTCTCGACGCCGCGTTGAACGTGCGCTCGGCGAACAGCGCCTTCTACCAGACCTTCCATGTGTCCGCGGCCGAGACCGAGGGCCGGCAGATCTACGAGCTCGGCAACGGCCAGTGGGGCGTCGCGGCGCTGCGCACGTTGCTCGAAGACATCGTTCCGGAGAGCACCGTCTTCAACGACTACGAGCTCGAACACGACTTCCCGCACATCGGACGCCGCGTCATGCTGCTCAACGCCCGGAAGCTGCACGACGAGCTCGTGCTGCTGGCGATGGAAGACGTCACCGAGAAGCGGCGCGCGCAGCATCTGCTCGAACAGATCGAGGCGTATGCGCAGGACGTCGTCGACACGGTGCGCGAGCCGCTGCTGATTCTCGACAGCAGCCTGCGCGTGCATTCGGCGAACGGCGCCTTCTACCAGACCTTCCACGTTTCCGCCGAGGAGACGGAGAACCAGCTCATTTACGAACTTGGAAACGGCCAGTGGGACATCCCTGATCTACGCACGCTGCTCGAAGACATCGTTCCGACCAGCTCCGTCTTCAACGACTTCGAGCTCGAGCACGACTTCCCCGTCATCGGACGGCGTGTGATGTTGCTCAACGCCCGGAAATTACGTCAGGGCAGTCACGCCGAATTGCTCGTGCTGGCGATGGAAGACGTCACCGAACGCCGTCGCGCCGAGGGAGAAGTTGCGACGGCGAAGGAAGCGGCGGAAACGGCGAACCGGACCAAGAGCCTCTTCCTCGCCAACATGAGCCACGAGCTGCGCACGCCGCTCAACGCCATCCTCGGATTTTCCGAGATGCTGCAGGAGGAAGCGATCGAACGCGATCTGCAGGACTTCAGCGCCGACCTCCAGAAGATCTCCACGGCCGGCAAACATCTGCTCGGCCTGATCAATGACATCCTCGATCTCTCGAAGATCGAAGCGGGCAAGATGGAGCTTCATCTCGAAGCGTTCTCGATCTCGGCGCTCATCTCCGAGGTGGCGACGACGATCGAGATGCAGGTCGCCAAGAATGGCAACACGCTCCAAATCGCCTGCGCGCCGGACGTCGGCATCATGCGCGCCGATCTCAGCAAAGTGCGGCAGGGACTATTCAATCTCGTTTCGAACGCCGCCAAATTCACGCATGACGGAAAGATCCGGATCGAGGCGGAGCGCCAGCTCATGGATGGCAGCGATT
>JBAVBF010000152.1:0-3025 GCA_049586115.1 Thermoanaerobaculia bacterium
GGGGGTCCTTCGACCGTCCTTCGGCGGCTCAGGATGACAGTTACAATCCGCGCCCTATGTTTGACGCGATTGGTTTCGCGAAGCGGCTCATCGACATCCCGTCGCCGACGGAAAACGAATTCGACGCCGCCGTTTTTCTTCACGACGAGTTGGGGTCCCTCGGCTACGCATGCCGGCGTCATGAGGTCAGCGAGCGGCGGTTCAACGTGTACGCTGCCGCTGGCGGGCGGCCGCGCGTGGTCATCAACTCGCACATCGATACCGTGCCGCCGTGGTTTGCGGCGTCCGAAGATGACGAGTTTCTGTATGGCCGCGGCGCGTGCGATACGAAAGGGATCATCGCCGCGATGATCGCGGCGGGTGAACGGCTGCGCGCGGATGGGATGAACGACTTCGCGTACCTCTTCGTCGTCGGCGAGGAGACCGATTCGATCGGCGCGAAGATGGCGAACAAGGAGTTTGCGAACCTCGGCTCGGAGTTCGTCCTCGTCGGTGAACCGACGGAGTCGACGTTCGCGCGCGCGTCGAAAGGCGCGCTGACCTGCTTCGTCCGATTCGACGGCATCGCGGGACACTCCGCGTATCCGGAGCGCGGCGATTCCGCGATCAACAAGATGGTCAACGCCATCTCCGAAATCAACGCTACGAACTGGGGCTCCGACGACGATCTCGGCGACACCACCGTCAACGTGGGGGTCGTGCGCGGCGGCGAGAAGCCGAATGTGATTCCTGCCGAGTCCGAGTGCCAGATGATTTTTCGCACGGTGACGGAGCCGGAGATCGTGCAGGCGAAATTGCAGTCGATCATCGCGCGCCACGGCGGCACGATCACCGTCTCCCGCGGCAATCCGCCGCAACGGATGAACGTGCCGGACGGGTTCGAATCGCGCGTGGTCGCCTTCAACACCGACGTGCCGCACCTCGGCGCGCTCGGCACGCCGCTGCTGTTCGGGCCGGGCTCGATCCTCGACGCGCACGGCGCGAATGAGAAGATCGGGAAGAAGGATTTGTTGCAGTCGGTGCAGACGTACGCCGACACCGTGACCGCACTATGCCGAAGCTGACCGAAACCATTTACCTCGCCGCCGCCGTCCGCACGCCGATCGGAAAATTCGGCGGCGGATTGTCGTCGCTCACCGCCGCCGACCTCGGAATCGCCAGCGCGAAAGCGACGCTGGCGCGCAGCGGTATCGATCCGAACGCCATCGATGAAGTGATCTTCGGCAACGCGCGCCAGGCCGGCGTCGGACCGAATGTGTCGCGCCAGATCGCCATCAAATCGGGCTTGCGCCACGAAGTTCCGGCGTACACCGTCAATCAGGCCTGCGGCTCCGGGCTGCGCGCAATCATGAATGCCGCGGACCAGATCCGCCTCGGGCAGGCCAGCGTCGTCCTCGCCGGCGGCACCGAGTCGATGTCGAACACGCCGTACCTTCTGCCGCGCGCGCGCTGGGGCTACCGCATGGGCGACGCCGAGGTCATCGACGGCATGTACCGCGACGGGTTTCTGTGTCCGCTGGCCGACGAGATGATGGGCGCGACCGCGGAGACATTGGCCGATCGTTACGAGATATCGCGCGAAGAGCAGGACGCCTACGCAGTCGAAACGCAGCGGCGCGCCGGCGTCGCGTACGAGGAAGGCCGCTTCCGCGACGAGATCGTGCCGGTGACAGTTCCCGGCCGCAAGGGCGATGCGATCATCGACAAAGACGAGCATCCGCGTTTCGACGCGGACCTCGGATCGCTCGCCAAACTCCCGCCGGTCTTTCGCAAGAACGGAACGGTGCATGCCGGCAACTCTTCGGGCGTCACGGATGGCGCCTCATCAATGCTCGTCGCCTCGGCCGACGCAGTGCAGCGCCACGGCCTCACGCCGATGGCGCGCATCGTTGGCTACGCGCAAGCCGGCGTCGATCCGAAGATCATGGGCATCGGTCCGGTCCCCGCCACGCGCGCGCTGCTCGCCGATATGGACCTGACGCTCGACGACATCGACCTCATCGAGCTCAACGAAGCCTTCGCCGCGCAAGTGATTGCCTGTGACCGCGAACTTCACTTCGACCGCGCCAAACTCAACGTCCACGGCGGCGCGATCTCCCTCGGACATCCGATCGGAGCAACAGGCGCGCGGATTACAACGACCTTGCTTCACGCGCTGATGTCGCGCGACAAACGCCTCGGACTTGCGACGCTGTGTATCAGCGGCGGAATGGGGCTGTCGATGCTGGTGGAACGCACTTGATCTTCACCGACTCCCACTGCCATCTGACGATGTCCGACGCGGACGCCGTCCTCGCACGCGCGCGCGAGGCGGGCATTCGCGGCTTCGTCGTTCCGGGCACGAAGCTGGACGACGCGCCGGAAGCGGTCGCCGTCGCGCAGAAGCATGACGACGTCTGGGCCGCGGTCGGATTTCATCCGCATGAGGCGAAGGATTGTGATGACGCCGCGTTCGCGGAGATCGAGCGCTTGTCGGCACAACCGCGCGTCGTCGCCATCGGAGAATGCGGACTCGACTACCACTACATGCACTCGCCGCGCGAAACGCAGATCGCCGTGTTTGAACGGCATCTCGATCTGGCCAGACGCGCCGACAAGCCGATCATCGTCCACAACCGCGAGTCGGCCGACGACATGGTGCACATCCTCGAGAACAGCGGCGCGCGCGGGATCCTGCATTCGTTCACGGAGTCCGAAGAGATCGCGCGGAAGTTCATCGACGCCGGCTACTACATCTCGTTTTCCGGCATCGTCACCTTCCGCACCGCCGAACCGTTGCGCGCGTGCGCGAAAGCGCTGCCGCACGGCCGCGTGCTCATCGAAACCGACACGCCCTTTCTCGCGCCCGTGCCATACCGCGGCCGCGACAACGAGCCGGCGTACGTGATCAAAGTGGCCGAGCTGCTCGCGACGCTGTGGGGGATTTCGCTGGAGGAAGTCGCGGCAATCACCACCGCGAATTTCGAAAAAGCCTTCGGCGTGAACCTGTCATCCTGAGCCGCCGGAGGACGGTCGAAGGACCCCC
>JBAVBF010000153.1:0-1602 GCA_049586115.1 Thermoanaerobaculia bacterium
GGGGGTCCTTCGACCGTCCTTCGGCGGCTCAGGATGACAGCGGGGCTGCTGCTGCGAAGCGCTCCCGGATCGTCGCCTTCGGCGGCGGCGCGGGCCACACCTTCAGCACGCGCAGCATCCAGTGATCGGTCACCCTGCTGCGGAAGTAGAACTCGTGCTCCCACTCCACCTCGGCCATCGTCAGGATGCAGTCGACCATGTCCGATTGTCCGCAGTCGCGCGCGAAGATTGCCGCTTCTTCGTACTCGACGATGTTGCCTCGCTCCAGCCGTCCCGCGCCGTACATTGGAGCGAACCAGCCGCCGACGTAGCAAAACGCTCCGATCGCGCGGCCGATGCACCAGAAGATCGCTTCGCGGATGCGGCTCGGTTTCCCGCCGAGTTGCTGCAGTAGTCCGCCGACGAGCTCGCGGTGATGCCATTCCTCCGCTTCGATTTCCTTGATGCGTTCGCGATCGGGACCGGGACGAAGGCTCTTCCAGTGACCTCGGTACGCGTAGCCCGCCGCCAGCTCACCCGAGTACGCGCCCTGCAGTTGGCGGACGAGTTTGGCGCGCGCATCGGACGTCATTCGCGCGGATTGTAGCCGTGTATGATTCCGCGCCGATGGAGCACGAAACCGCGTTCGTTTTTCCGGGGCAGGGCAGCCAGTACTCGGGCATGGGCAAGGACGTCTCCGAGGCCTTTCCCGCCGCGCGCCGCGTCTTCGATGATATCGACGCCGCGCTTGGATTCTCGATTTCGCAACTCTGCTTCGATGGTCCCGACGAGCAACTCAAGCTCACCGAAAATACCCAGCCTGCGATTCTCGCGGTGTCGTCGGCGATTCACGCGGTGCTCGAAGAACGCGGCGCCACCCGCCGCGACGTCGTGGCCGGGCACTCCCTCGGCGAGTACAGCGCGATCGTCAGCGTCGGCGGATTGACGCCCGCCGAGGCGGCAGCGATCGTGCGGATGCGCGGACGATTCATGCAAGACGCAGTTCCCGCCGGCACCGGCGGCATGGCCGCGCTGATCGGTCCGTCGACTGACGAGGCGCGCGCGATCTGCGAAGAAGCGGCCGAAGGCGATGTGTTGTCCGTCGCGAACATCAACGCGCCGGGCCAGATCGTCATCGCCGGAACGAAAGCAGCCATCGATCGCGCCATCGTCGTCGCCAAAGCGCATGGCGTCCGCCGCGCGCTGCCGCTGCCGGTCTCCGCCCCATTTCACTGCGAATTGATGAAGCCCGCCGAGGAACGGCTGCGGCCGTTACTCGACGATGCGCATTTCAAGGATCTCTGGATGTCGCTCGTTTCCAACGTCGACGCGTCGCCGATCGGCACCGCCACCGCCGTCCGGAACGCGCTCGTACGGCAGGTAGCCTCGCCGGTGCGCTGGGTCGAGTCGGTGCAGAAGATGGTCGCCATGGGCGTGAAACGTTTCGTCGAGATCGGACCGGGCAACGTGCTCACGGGATTGATCAAGCGTATCGACTCCTCGGTGGAGTTGATCAACGTGTCCGACGTCCCATCGATCGAAAAATTCGTGGAGAGTGTGCGATGAAGATCGATCTCACCGGGCGTACCGCCCTCGTCACCGGCGCCTCGCGCGGCATCGGCG
>JBAVBF010000154.1:0-36873 GCA_049586115.1 Thermoanaerobaculia bacterium
GCCAGCAGGGTCACCAGCGATGTTTGTCCGACGCCGAGCGGCCCTTCGACGGCGATATGACGGAACGGCAGCGGCGGCACGGTGGGAAAGGATAACTGAAGGGTGAAGAGTGAAGGGTGAAGAGTGAAGGTAAGACCGAAGTTCTCTCGTCTTTCACTCTTCACCCTTCACTCTCCACCCTTGTGATATGTACCCGCCCCCATGCTCGCCCTCGAAGATTACCGTTTGGATAATGGACTCCGCGTCGTTCTCAACGAAGACCATTCCGCGCCTCTCGTCGCCGTCAACCTCTGGTACCACGTCGGTTCGAAGAATGAACGCCCCGGCCGCACCGGATTCGCGCATCTTTTCGAGCACATGCTCTTCTCCGGATCGGAGCACGTCGGCAACAACGAGCACTTTCGCTACGTGCAGTCGGTCGGCGGCAACCTGAACGGGACGACGTTTTTCGACCGGACGAATTACTTCGAGACGCTGCCGTCGAACTACCTCGCGCTCGGTCTCTGGCTGGAGTCCGATCGCATGGGCTATTTCCTTCCCGCGCTGACGCAGGAGAAGCTCGACATCCAGCGCGAGGTCGTGAAGGAAGAGCGCCGCCAGCGATACGACAACGTTCCGTACGGCACCGCCTTCGAGCGGCTGCTCAATCTCGGCTACGACCCCGATTACTCGTACCACTGGCCCACCATCGGCTCGATGGAAGACCTCGGCGCGGCGTCGCTCGACGACATCCGCGAGTTCTTCGCCACCTGGTATCGCCCCGACAACGCAACGCTGACGCTCATCGGCGATTTCGCGCCGGATGAAGCGAAGCGTCTGGTCGACGAGTACTTTTCGCCGATTCCTGCAGGCGGTTCCTTTCCGCACTTCGACCTGGAGCGCCGTCCGCTGAACGGCGAACGGCGCGAGGTTTTTCCGTCGCCGGTCCAGCTTCCGCGCGTCTATCGTCTCTATCATTTCCCGAAGATGGGCCATCCCGACTGGATCGCCGCCGATCTGCTCAGCTCCGTCCTCAGCGGCGACAAAGCAAGCCGGCTTGAAAAAGCGCTCGTACTCGAGCAGCAGATCGCGACGGATGTTGCCGCCTACGTGTTGCCGACGGAAGCTACCGGGATTTTCATGATGCAGGCGACGGCCAATGAAGGCGTTGCCATCGAAGACGTCGAGCGCGCGATCGACGCCGAGGTCGCACGTGTCGTCAGCGACGGCGTCACCGCGGACGAGCTCACGCGCGCGAAGAATCGCGCCGAGGTCGAGTACGCACACCAGATCGAAAACTACGACGCGCGCGCAGATCTCATCGGCATGATGTCGACCTACTTCAACGATCCGAGCCTGGTGCACACCTGGCTCGATCCCTACCGCGCCGCGACGAGCGACGACCTGCAGCGCGTGGCGCGGCAATACCTCGTCGCCGACAATCGCGTGACGAGCACGTTCGTCCCGGAGAACGCATGAGCATCGATAGAAACGTCGCTCCGCAGCCGGGACCGCCGCGGCCGTATCACTTCCCGCGCGTTGCCCGCCGCACGCTCGACAACGGCCTGCGCGTGCTTGTCGCCGAAAATCACAATGCGCCGCTCGTTTCCGTGCGCACGCTGATCCGCTCCGGCGCCGACTACGACACGCCGGAACTTGCCGGCCTCGCGTCGCTCACCGGCGAGTTGCTCGATGAAGGCGCCGGCACGCGCGATGCCGTTCGCCTGGCCGAGGATCTCGGCCTCCTCGGCGCATCGCTCGGCAGCGGCGCCGACTGGGATGCGTCTTACATCTCCGTCGACACGCTCTCGCGCACGTTCGCCGAGGCCTTCGCCATCTTCGCGGACGTGAATCGCAAGCCGATGCTCCCCGAGGCGTCGCTGGAACGCGTTCGCGCTGAGCGCCTGATGGAGCTCCTGCAGCAACGCGACGAGGCGGGCGCCATCGCCGCCAAACGCTTTTCGAATCTGATTTACGGTAGCGGCGCGTACGGCAACACGGTCATCGGCAATCCCGAATCGGTTGCGCGCATCGGCATCGAGGACGTACGCCGCTATTACGCCGAACACTACGTGCCCAATAACGGCACGATCGTGATCGCCGGCGACGTCGATGCCGATCTCGCTCTCGATTCGGCCTCGCGCCTCTTCACCGATTGGCCTGCCGCCGAACTTCCGACACGCCCGCAGATCACCCCGAACGCTCTCGACTCGAGCCGCATCTACCTGATCGACCGCCCCACCGCCGTGCAGTCTGAAATCCGCATCGGCCACCTCGGCATCGCGCGCAGCACGGAGGACTACTTCGCACTCTCCGTGATGAACGCGCTCCTCGGCGGCGTCTTCAACTCGCGCATCAACCTCAACCTGCGCGAAAAACACGGCTACACGTACGGCGCGCGATCGATGTTCGCGTTCCGCCGCCAGGCTGGCCCGTTCGTCGTCAGCGCGCCGGTTCGCAACGAAGTCACCCGCGAGTCGGTGACCGAGGTGCTCGCCGAACTGCGGCGAATCCGCACCGGCGACGTCGAAACGATGGAGCTCGAAGACACGAAGAACTACCTGATGGGCTCCTTCCCCTCGACCGTTCAAACCGCCAGCGACATCGCCGGCCGTCTGGTCGACATGGAGCTTTACGACCTGCCGACGAACTACTTCGACCGCTACCGCGAAAACATCGGCGCGATCTCGAAACACGATGTCGAGCACGTCGCGGAGAAGTACATCGATCCCGACAAAGTCATCATCGTCATCGTCGGCAACGCCTCCCAAATCCGCGAACCCCTCGGCACCCTCGGCATGCCGATCCACGAGTTGGACATCGAGGGGATGGCGATCGCGTAGGCACGCCTGTCATCCTGAGCCGTCGAAGAACGGTCGAAGGACCCCCCGGTTAATAACATTTTCGATGGGTTAGCAGGAAAGGGGTCCTTCGACCGTCCTCCGCTTCGCTCCGGCGGCTCAGGATGACAGCGCAGCTATAATCGCCGCCTCGATGGAGCAGCTCCAACTTCACTACGTCGATCTGGGCGTGCCGCGGGTCATGGACCTGAAGCATGAGCTGTCGGTGGGGCGCACCGAGGGGAATGACCTGATCCTCAACCATCCGTCGGTGTCGCGGAAGCATGCGCGGTTCGAGCTGCGCGGCGACAACTGGTGGATCGTCGATCTGAAATCGACGAACGGCGTGAAGTTGAACGGCAATCTCGTCACCGAGGCGCAGGTGGCGGCTGGGGATAAGTTGTCGGTCGGCTCCGTGCTGATGGACGCGCGGGCCATGCCGTCGGTCGATTTCAACGCCGACTCGATGTTCGACAACCCCTCGGGCACGGTCATCCGCCGCATCTCCGATTTCAATTCCGAGTTCGGGCTCGACCTCAACGAAGTCCTCGACAACAAAGCGCCGATCACGCGTCCGCCGTCGCAGCCGGGTTTTCGCGAGCCGGCTGTGTCGCGCGAGAAGATTTTCCAGGTCCTCGTGCAGGTGGCGAAAGCGCTGCTGGCGTCGGAAGAGCTGCAGGTCGTACTGACGACGGTGATGGACATCATCTTCCGCTACCTGCCGGTCGAGCGCGGTCTGATCATCCTCTTCGACGAAGAAGGCAATCCGGTTCCGAAGCTGACCAAGTTCATCGACGGCGCCGAGCAACAGGACATCCCCATCTCGCGGACGATTTTGAAGATGGTCGCGCAGCAGCAGGTTGCGCTGATGACCTCGAACGCCCTCGAAGACGCGCGGCTGCTCGGCGGAAAGTCGATCGCCATTCACGGCATCCGCTCGGCGATGTGCGTGCCGCTGTGGAACCGGCAGCGCGTCATCGGCGCGGTGCAGGTCGATTCACCGATCCACATCGGCAGTTTCACGGAAGAGGATCTCGATCTGCTCACGGCGCTGGCAAACTTTGCGGCGGTTGCCATCGAACGTGCGCAACTCGCGGAGAAGATCGAGGAAGAAAAGAAGATCCGCTCGCGCATGGAGCGCTACCACTCGCCCGCCGTCGTCGACGAAATCGTGAAGGGCTTGATCTCGACGGAATCGGAAGTGCGCAGCACCGACCTTTCGATCCTCTTCGCCGACATCAGCGGTTTTACGCCGATGTCGGAGTCGAAGAAGCCGGAGGAAGTGGCCGAGTTCCTGTCCCACTTCTTCTCGTGCGCGGTGGAATCGATCTTCGCGTACGGCGGCACGCTCGACAAATTCATCGGCGATGCGGTGATGGCCTTCTTCGGCGCGCCGCTGCCGCAGGACGATCACGCGGATCGCGCCGTGCTGACGGGACTAATGCTGCAGCGCATGGTGAACGAGTGGAACGTGGAGCGCGCAAAGACGAATCTGCCGCCGGTGATGGTGCGCGTAGGCATCAACAGCGGACTCGCAGTGGTCGGCAACGTCGGCACCGAGAAGCGCGTCGACTACACGGTCCTCGGATCGTCGGTCAACATCGCCTCGCGCCTCGAAAGCGGCGTAGCCAAACCGGGCCAGGTCGTGATCTCGCAGAACACGATGGACCGCATCATGGGCAGCTTCGAAACCGAATCGCTCGGCGAGTTCGCGTTGAAAGGTTTGCAACAGAAGATGCCGGTCTTCGCCGTGACCGGAACCGTCGGTGTCGGCGCCACTCCCGCGCCGGCGTTGCAGTCAACCTCGACGACGCGGTAAACCCGTATCCGCAGAGGTCCGCAGATTAAGATGACGGCTTGATGCCCTTTCTCGAGGCGCGGTCGCTTTCGAAGACATATCGCAACGCTGAGGTTCCGGTGCCGGTGCTCAATGACCTCGAGCTGGCCGTCGAGCGCGGCGAGATGCTGGCGATCGTTGGGCCTTCGGGCATCGGCAAGTCGACGTTGCTGCATCTTCTTGGCGGACTCGATCGGCCGGATCGCGGCACGATTCGCGTTGGCGATGCCGAGGTTTCGTCGATGTCGAATGATCAACTGGCGCGGTTTCGCAATCGCAACGTCGGATTCGTTTTTCAGTTTCATCATCTGCTGCCGGAGTTCTCAGCGATTGAAAACGTGGCAATGCCGGGATGGATTGGAAGGATCGACAAGGACGATGCGCTACGGCGAGCCGAGGCACTGTTGAACGAGTTGGGATTGGAACAGCGCGCGCGGCACTTTCCGAATCAGCTTTCCGGCGGCGAGCAGCAGCGCGTGGCCATCGCGCGCGCGTTGCTGGCGGATCCGATCTTGTTTCTCGCCGATGAGCCGACCGGCAATCTCGATCTCGAAACAAGCGAGCGCGTCTTCGATCTGATGCGGGAATGTCACGCCAAGCGCGGTCTGACGTCGGTGATCGTCACGCACAATCGCGATCTGGCTGCGCGCTGCGACCGTGTCTTCGAGATGAGCGCTGGCAGCCGGGGTTAAACTACGTCCAACGCCCATGTTCGAAAAATACAACGAGAAAGCACGACGCGCTCTTTTCTTCGCCCGATATGAAGCTTCGAAGCTCGGCTCTCGCGTCATCGAGTCCGAACACATCCTCCTCGGCGTCCTGCGCGAGGGGGAGGAAATCATCAAAGAGATTTTCTCGCGTTTCAACGTGAAGCCCGAACAGATCCGTCGTGAAGTGGAAGGCGACCGGCTCTTCGTCGACCGCATCTCGTCGTCGGCGGAATTGCCGCTTTCCGAGGAGTCGAAAAAGATCCTCGCGTACGCTGCTCACGAAGCGGAGTCGATGCTGCATCAGTACGTCGGCACCGAGCACCTCCTGATCGGAATCCTGCGCGTCGAGTCGTCCACGGCCGCACGCATCCTCACCTCCAAGGGCCTCAACGTCTACGGAGTGCGCGAGGAGACGATCTCGATTCTCAAAGAGCGCGAGGCCGACAAGCAGAAGAAAGAGCTGCCGTTCCTGGCCGAGTACGCGCGTGACCTCACGGCGATGGCGCACTCCGCGCAGTTCGATCCGCTCATCGGACGCGAAAAAGAAGTCGAGCGCATCATCCAGATCCTTTCGCGGCGCACGAAGAACAATCCGATCCTTCTCGGCGAGCCCGGCGTCGGCAAGACCGCCATCGTCGAAGGGCTGGCTCAGCGCATCGTCGACGGCAACGTCCCGCTGTTCATCGCCAACAAACGCATCCTCTCGCTCGACCTCTCGCTCATCGTCGCCGGCACCAAGTATCGCGGCCAGTTCGAGGAGCGGCTCAAAGGCATCATCAAAGAGCTGAAGGAAAACACCGACATCATCATCTTCATCGATGAGATCCACTCGCTCATCGGCGCCGGCCCGGCGGAAGGTTCGCTCGACGCCGCGAACATCCTCAAGCCGGCGTTGTCGCGCGGCGAGATCTCCTGCGTCGGCGCGACGACGATCCGAGAATATCGCCGCTACATCGAAAAGGACCGCTCGCTGCTGCGCCGCTTCCAGGCCATCAACGTCGCGCCGCCGAATGAGCTCGAGACGCTGCAGATCCTTGAAGGCGTCAAAGAGCGCTACGAGAACTTCCACAAGGTGAAGTACAGCGACACGGCCATTCGCAGCGCCGTCTATCAATCGAACCGCTACATCACCGACCGCTTCTTTCCCGACAAAGCGATCGACATCATCGACGAGGCCGGCGCGAAGGTGAAGCTGCGCCGCGTGGCCGACACCCAGAACCTGCGGCGCCTGGAGTCGGAGATCCGCTCGATCGTCAAGGAGATGAAGAAGGCCATCTCCGACAAGGATTTCGAGAAAGCCGTCTTCCTGCGCGAGCGCGAAATCGAGTTGAAAGAAGAAGTCGAGCGCTTCAAGCAGGAGCGCGAGGCCGTCGGCGAAGAGCTGATGGAAGTGACCAAGAAGGACATCGAGGAGATCATCAGCTCCTGGACCGACATCCCGGTCACCTCGATCGAAGCCGACGAAGCCGCGAAGCTCATCAACATGGAAGACTCGCTGATGCGGCGCGTGGTCGGTCAGGACAAAGCGATCCGCGCCATCTCGCGCGCCATCCGCCGTTCGCGCCTCGGCGTCGCCTCTCCGAATCGTCCGATGGGATCGTTCATCTTCCTCGGCTCGTCCGGCGTTGGTAAAACGGAAGTAGCGCGGCGCCTGGCCGAGTTTCTCTTCGGATCGCAGCGCCACCTCATCCGCTTCGACATGTCCGAGTACATGGAGAAGCACGCGGTGTCGAAGCTCATCGGATCGCCTCCCGGCTACGTCGGCCACGAAGAAGGCGGACAACTCACCGAGCGCGTTCGCCGCAATCCGTACTCGGTCGTGCTGCTCGACGAGATCGAGAAGGCGCATCCCGACATCGCCAACATCCTGCTGCAGATTCTCGAAGACGGCATTCTCACCGACTCGCTCGGCAACCAGGTCGACTTCCGCAACACGCTGATCATCATGACCAGCAACCTCGGCACGCGCTTCCTGACCACGAAGGGCCACATGGGCTTCCGCGAGAAGTCGAGCGAGGCCGATCAGAAGTCCGCCGAGGCGATGATCCATCAGGAGCTGAAGAAAGAGTTCAGCCCCGAGTTCATCAATCGGATCGACGACATCATCATCTTCAATCCGCTGACGCAAAACGAGCTCCGCGCGATCTGCCGGCTGCTGGTCGACGACGTCAACATCGCGCTCGTCCAGAAGGGCGTCCAGATCGCCATCGACGACTCCGTCATCGACTGGCTGCTCTCGCGCGCTGAGGAAGAGTCGAACTCGGGAGCGCGTCCGCTGCGGCGAGCGATCCAGCGTTACATCGAAGACGAGTTGTCGGAGTTCCTCATCCGCCACAAGGAGTCGATGCCGGAATGGATCGACTTCACGATGAATGCGAACGAAGTGCTGCTGATGCCGAGGAGCAGCGAGGCGTTGACGCCGTAGAGAGGTTTTGTGGCCCCGCCACGCATCTATCTCGAAACGAGCCTGATCAGCTATGTAGTTGGTCGACGAAGCCGCGATCTGATTACGCTCGCGAATCAGGAGCTCACTCGTGAGTGGTGGGACGTTCGAGGCCTCGCTTGCTGCACACGAGACGGCGCCGGCGATCCTGCTCGTCGGCCCAGGGATGCGGCAAGACGACGCTCGCACGTGGTCTCGCCGAGCACTACAAGGGGAAGTTCAAGACGATCGTCGCCGCGAAAGATGTCACGCCGGTCATCCTCTGCGGATGGCTCGCGGGGATCGAGTACGGCGACACGCTTTTTATCGATGAGGTGCACGGCCTCCCCGGCGGTACGCAGGAGCTGCTCTATCCGGTGCTCGATCAGCTGAAGCGACCGGTCATCAAGGACAGAAAGCTCGATCGCAGCGAGCGCGCAAGCGTTGCTCCCTTCAATTTTCTTTGCGCTACGACGGAGCCAGGCCAGTTGCTCGCACCGTTCCGTTCGCGCATGGAGATCATTTTTTTCGATCCGAATTCGCGGTCCGAGTTGCGCGCCATCGCGATCAATGCCGCCGCTGAGGCCGGACGGAAACTTTCGCCCCAAGGCGGGGGCGAACTCGCGGATCGGTGCCAGGAAAGCCCCCGGCTCTTGACAAAGATGGTGCAGCAGCTCGTCCGCCTTACACCGAGCATTTCCGAGCTGACGCAGGATCACGTTCGAAGCTTTCTTCGGAAGAAGGGGATCAGCTCCCACGGCCTCGATCCGCTCCAGCAGCAGTACCTCCTCGCGCTCTCGCGGTTACCCGGACATCGGTCCATGTTCGAGCGGCTGGTGTCTCACCTTCAGATCGCCGACGCCGGATTCTTCCGGCAGGAAGCCGAATCGTTCCTCGTCGCGACGGGTGCCATCGTCATCGAGGCGCGCTACCGGCTGCTGACCAAGCGTGGACAGGAAGTCGTGGAGCAGCTGAAGGCGGAATTCGGCATCGAGGACGAGGAGGACGCCGATGTTTGAGGTCATCGTCGGTCCTGAACTCGAAGAATTCTGCACCTGGGCGTACCGCGCCAACATGCCGGTTCTTCTGAATGGCAATCACGGTGTCGGCAAGAGTGAGTCGCTGCGAGCCGTCGCGGAGAAGCTCGGGATCGGGTTCATCACACTGAACCTCTCTGCGCTTGAAGCCGTGGACCTGCAGGGGATGCCCGTCGTCGTCGGCGACCGAGTGGAATACGTAGCCCCGCTCTGGTTCCCGACGACGGGCAATGGCCTGCTCTTTCTCGATGAAGTGAGCCGCGCCCCGCGCCATCTTCGCGCACCGCTCTTTCAGCTGCTCACGGAGCGGGGGATCAATGGCCGCCAGCTCGGGGCCGGCTGGGTTCCCGTCGCCGCCGCGAATGACGGCGCAGCCTATGACGTCGATGATCTGGACCCCGCATTCACGAGCCGTTTCATCTCCGTTCGGGTGAGGTCGTCGGTCTACCAGTGGCTGGACTGGGCTCGTGGTGCAGGCGTTCATGAGCGCGTGCTTGATTTCGCCGTCATCCATCCGGACCTCTTCGATGATCCCGCATCGAATCCTCGCGCCTGGGAGGGGGTGAGCAAATTGCTCCACGCAGGGGAAGACGGACAGCTCGCCCCTTCACGGGGTACGGTACTCCCGACCCTCCTCCAGAAAATGATCGCCGGTCTCGTCGGCGAAACCTGGAGCGCCGCCTTCTGGCAGCACTACATCGGCGCTGCGCGGCCCATCAATCCGACATCGATCATCACGCAGTACGCCGCGGAGCGGCCGACCGTTGCGCAGTGGATCGCCCAAAAGCGCGTGGATCTCCTCCATCAGACGATGAAGATGCTGCAGGGGTTGCTGCAGTCGCAGGCCGTCCACGACGAGGTCGTTGCCCACGACGTGCAACGCTTGAACGTCATCGCTTTCGCCGGCGACCTTCCGGCCGAGCTCCGCAGGAAGTGGTCGGCGTGGGTCGTCGATCGGGAATTCCCGAGGCTCGCGATCTCGAAAAAGAGGCGGTCATGATCGATCTCGCCGCGGCCGCCGGCAAGATGCACATCACCACGCAACGCATGGTGGCGAAGCATCCGTTTCACGCGAACCTCGTGGCCACCGGCGTCTTTGTTCCCGAACCGGTCAGAACGATGGCGGTCACCGTTCGCGACGGCCTGCTCACCTTTCTCTATGATCCGGCCTTCGTCCTCGCGACCGAGTTGGATGTCCTCATCGGATCGCTTCTCCACGAAACCGGGCACGTGCTCGCGGATCATCTCACCGCAAATCCGGCGAACTATCCGGATCGTCGCGCACGCACCATTGCCGAAGAAGTGACAGTGAACGAGTGGATCATCGAACCGCTGCCGCCCGGCGTCCTGCGTATCGACCAGTTCGGGCTCGTGCCCGATGAGGACACCGACACCCGATATGAGCGCCTGCGGGACCCGAAATCGGGATCGGTACCGAATTCGGGCCGGCGCGTACCGAAAAAGGGGACGCGCGGGAACAAAAAGACGGGCCGCGGTCGCGATTCCACACCGCCGATCGAAACCTTTGATGATCACTCGTTCTGGGATGCGACGCGGAACGATCCGATTCGGACCCGTCAGGTTATCGACCAGGTGGTGGTCGCTGCGGCCGACCGGCTCGGCCCGGATGAGGGACGTTCGATGTCCAAGGGAGAGCATCAGCGCGTGCGGGACGCGCGCGGACGCATACCGCGATGCGCCGCGAGTGACGAGATCGACGGCGGCGTCGGCCGCGTGCGCTGGCAGCCGATCCTCGAGCGTCTTGTCGGCCGGCGGCGTGAGGCTGTGGCCAACTTCCGGCGGCCGTCGCGCCGCTTTCCGTCGTTCGTCGGCATCGTCCCGGCCTTCTTCCATCGGACCGCGCGGCTCCGAGTATGCGCCGTCGTCGATACGAGCGGGTCGATGGACGCGCGTACCCTAGCCGTTATCAATGGCGAGCTCGCCGTGCTTGCCCGGCTGCATGACGTGACGGTCGTGCAGTGCGACGACCGTGTCCGCTCCGTCGCACCCTTCACCGGGCAGATCGCGCGGATCATCGGGCGGGGCAACACGGATTTCCGGCCACCGCTGGAACGGGTCTTCCTCGCCGATCAGGGCGCCGAGGTCGTCGTCTACTTCTGCGACGGCCAGGGTCCTGCGCCAGTGCGGGCGCCGCGCGTTCCGGTCATTTGGGCGATCACCGCCGCCGGCCGGCGGCCGGCCGCGTGGGGCCACATGATCAGTCTTCCGGCGGCGTCTGCAGCGCGTGCCAGCTAATCGAAACTGTCATCGAGTTGCTGCCGTGCCGCGCTCGATCCCGGCAGGAAGTGCGCGTAGTAGTTGGCCGTCGTGTAGACGCTTCCGTGACCGAGGAGCTTCGACACGTACGTGATCTCCAGCCCCCGCTGGAGAAGATGCGAGGCAAACAAGTGACGGAGCGAATGCGGGGTGCAGCGGGGCACGTCTGCCCGTGCCACGGCGGGATCCCAGTGGCGCTGCTGAAAGTTCCGGTCGTTCATCGGGCGACCGGCGGCATCCTCGGACTTTGCGGGAAACACCCACGGGTCATGCCGGTGTACGTCGCCGCGTTCTTGCGCTGCGCGATAGTCGCGGAGCTGCGAGACGAGCGCGCGGGGCATGTCGACCAAACGGACCGCAGACGTCTTCGTCGTGACGATGCGCCCGGTCACCTGATCGATCGACTGCTGGATGCGCACCTTCTTCCGCACGAGATCAACGCACGACCACTCGAGCGCGAGCGCTTCATTCAGTCGCGCACCGCTTTGGCGCAGAAACTCCGCGACCATGTGGGCGATCGGGTGATGCACTTCCGCGATGATCTTCTTCGCGTGCTCCAACTCCGGAACGACGACCGGAACACGATTCCGCTTCGGTAACCGGACGAGGGCCGCCGGATTCGCGGACGCGAGGCCGCGCAGCATAGCCTCCTCGAGGACTTGTCGAAGAAGGAGCAGGCACTCGCGTCGGGTCTGGCCGGCGATCCCGTCGTTCTCAAGAAGTTCGGTGCGGAGTGCCATGCAGCTCTCGTAGGCGAGATCCGAAACGCGCACGTCGCCGAGGAGCGGTCGTATATGACAGTTGAATCGTGATTGCGCGGCGCGGGCCGTCGAGTCCTTCAACCCATTGCCCCGCATGATGTCGGGGACGTACACCTCGTCGAAGAACGCGCCGAGCTCGATCTTCTGATTCGCGCGCGCCACGAGCTTGATGCCACGCTTGCCTGAACGAATGAGGTCGGAACGGACGTCACGCGCCTCCGTCAGTGTCTCGGCCATGCGGAACACTTGTTCTCCTCGTCGATACACGAAGACGCCATAGCGTCCGGAGCGCGGATACTTCCAGATTCCACGCTCCACGCGTACGGGCTTCTCGTCCGGCGCGCCGACGAGTCGCAGAGGAACGCGCTTCGAAACCGGTGTCGATGCCATGGAGAGAGCGTAGGCACGACGCGCCAGAATCCACACGCCGTGGCTCAATCCCGCGTTGTGGGCTGGTGTGGGCGGGTGATCGGTCGCCCGAGTCGTGGCTTCGGCGCTCGGTTACGCTGCTAATGCCACGCGTTCTTCAGGTGAAGCTGCATCCACCGTCCGTAGACCCGTCGAATCCGCGCGAACTCACGGCGAACGATCGGAGCACTCAGCGTCGCAGCGTCGGCATTCGCTGCGTTCAAGTAAATCTTCTGGATGCTCCTGGTCAGCTCATACTTTCTCTTAGGCGGAGGCGCGCGGAGGTTCTGCTGCCTCTCGATGGCTCTTCGATTTGCGGTGGTGCGGACGTGAGCTCGGACGCCACGTCGTTCACCTTCTGCTGCGCAATCTCTTCCGTCAGTCCGCGCTCATCGATCTCCGGATGCCCGTCGATCGTCCCATGCCAAATCCCCCCACCTTCTCGACGCGTATGCTCATCCCGAAAGGCTGCGCGGCAGTGTGCAGCTTTAACGGCAGGTCAACCGCACAGCGATAATGTAACCGTGGAAACGGCGCAGGTCACCTCATCCTACGTTCATGTTCAACGGTCTCTCGATCTTATCGGGCGATCGTACGGTGGTCTCATGGTGCCGCCGGATGAGTCGATTCAAAAGGGCTTCTTTTTTCATCGAATCACGGATGCTGTTGTGCAGTGGCTAATCGCCGCTCAGACACCCACGCTCGGTGCATTGCTTGCGAAGGATGAAGTCGCAGTCGGAACCATTTTTTGCCACACTGGTTTGTTCTTTTGTCGTGGCATGTCGGCATACCTTCAAGGAAAGAGGAAGGCTTTGCCAGATGTCTACGCAAAGCTAGAGGATTTCTCTCCCGGACTGACGCTCATCGCGACTGCGAATCCAGACCATCTGACGAGTGTCTCGGCCTCGGACCATCTTGCGGGCCAACGACGGCTGTTCTTCGCCGGCGTCATCAGCGGTGTTTCCAATCGGGAGATTGAGGCGAGGCCGATCATCATAGGCATGGTCGTACAGGGCTCGTGCTCGGATGCAGTGGATCTTGGGTTCCCTGCTGCATATTCGAACGGAGAACTCTACGTGTCGCAAATTGACGCCTTCTCCGCCCTCGCAGACGTGTCGCCGCCCTCGCTCGAGAAGGTAGGGCGACTTAAAGAAGTTCCCGAAGAATCCGTCAAGAATGCCTTCGCTGAAATCATCGGCGAGCCTTTTGTCCCTAAAGATTGGGGAGGCGAGATGTCGGATTTGGTCTCAACGAACGTCTCAGTGGATGGAAGGCGAATGTCGTCTGCATTTGCTTTCAAGGGTCCAGCAAAGTTCCATCCGCTCACGGTCGCCGACATGGGAAAAAACGGCGATCAAATTTTTCGACTCTTTAATGAGCCCGCTGAGCTCGTGGTTGTCCAGCACTGCCATCAGATCACATCACCTGTTCGCGCTCACATGCGCGCTTTCGCTCAGTGGCCAGGTCGGGCGCGAATGTTCTGCCTGATAAATGGTAGCGACACGGTCAAAATTTTGAGCGCGTACGGGAAGCTCGGGTTCGGACACCAAGCCAGCTAGCTCGCCGCAGAAGTTGGCCCCGCCTTCAAAGTCAAAACTATCATGGCATCGCAGCGTCGGCATTCACTGCGTTCAAGTGAGTTTTTCGGATCTGCCTGGTCAGCTCATCCTTCTTTTTCGGCGCAGTCCCGCGGAGGTTCCAATGCCCTCTTGATGGTTCTCCGATTTCGGCGGTGCGGACGTGTGCCTGAACGCCACGTCGTTCACCTTCCGCCGCGCAATCTCTTCCGTCAGGCTGCGCTCATCGATCTCCGGATGCTCGTAGATCGTCCCATGCCAAATCCCGCCCACCTTCTCCACGCGTATGTTCATGGTGGGAGGTTACGACGCAACGCCGTGTTCTACACGGTGTGACCTTTCGTTGAGGAGTCGACGGCGATCATGAGGTCGCGTTCTACCTTGTGTGTCGCCGGACGCATCGCCGGAGCGTCCACGACGCGTGGACAAATTTCGCGTGTTGCTAGCCTCGCTCCGTGGACAACGAAGAGAACAGTCGTTCCCGTGGCAGCTTCTTTCTTCCGGCCGGAACGGCGGCGGGCACCGCGCTCATCGTGCGGCCGACCGAGGCACTCACCCCCGCAGAACCGATCCTCGAGCGGAGATCATCGAGGAGGAGACGCTTCCTGATCTCTATGACGCATCGGTCCGGCGCTCGACGCGCCTCGAAGCCTTCCTAAAGGGCCACGGGATCAAGCCCGCGCATCTTGCCCGGGAATGCGGCTACTCGCGCCAGCACCTCCTCCGCATCCGGCTCGGGTGCATGGAACCGACGCGTCGTTGCATGGCGGCCATCGTCGTGGCATGTCGCCGTCTCACCCGCAGGCGCGTGCGGGCCTCCGCGCTGTTCGACTTGGGGGACACCTAACGATGCAGTGGCCGAAGAACACCGTTTGCACGTGCGGAGACGGGAGGGCACGCGGAGACGGGAGGGCACGACACTGGTTCGCGACGAGCAGCCCGAACGGCCCATGCCGCGAGTGCGGATGCACAGCGTTCGTCCTCGCGCCGGCGTCCGAATGCGGCCACGGCAAGGCGGCGCACGCAAAGGGCTTCTGCAATCAGAGGTACATCGACGGATGCCGGGCCTTCCGCGAGCGGGGGACAGTCTCGTGATGGCCCGGACAACAGCCACCTTGCACATCGCGGGCGACGTCACGCAAGGCGCGCCGCTCCGGGCTTCGGATGAGACGGTAATCCTTCCCGCCGCGATCCTTGAGGAGGACGAGCAGGTCTACCGCGTCGCCGGTTCTTCCCTCGCCAGTTCTGACATCTTCGAAGGTGATCTCCTCATCGTCGAGCCGAGGCGGAAGGCGCAGACCGGAGAGCTCGTGATCGCGCGCCTCGATGCGCAGCTCTTCGTCGGCAGATGGTGGGCGAAGCACGGCCGGGCGCGACATCCTCGACGCCGATGGCCAGACGGTCATCGTGCGCGGGGCAACCGTCATCGGCTCCATCAACCTCATCGTGCGCCCGCAATGATCGACGACGAGGCATGGGACACCTCTCCGGTCGCGCAAGCGATCGACTGTCTCGCGGAGATCGCGATCGCCGCCGAAGAACTGGCCGCGATTGATGAGATGGCCCCGAGTCTCCGCGGGTTCGCCACAGCAACACACCGCGTTGCCATGGCCTATCGAGAACAACTGCTGAAGGAAAACGAGGACACCACATGCCCAGGATGAATAGCGACATGGTGTACGCATGGAAGACGCCGAACGCGCGCGTCTGGCCACCCCCAACGCGGACGATTCCCTGGAAGGGCTTCATGCAGGAGAAGCACTTCGTCCGCTTTGGATCAGCGCAGGCAAATGCGATCGTGTTGCTTGAGATCGGAGCTGTGAAGAAGGTGTCGAGCTTCGACATCGAGTGGTTCGAGGGGCTCTTCCTTCGCCGATTGCGCGCGCGGTTGTTCGCAGAACCGGGATACGAGAAGCCCTATCGGGATTGCTACGACCACGTCGCAAACACGTACCAATACGACTGGATCGACCTCGAAGCAGCGATGACGATCGGGAAGCGCCGCTACTACACCCTCCTCGTCGCCGTGATGAAGGAGCTTGTGATGGAGGAAGGGGCGACCGGGACGATCGCGAGGGTGGCACTGAAAGCGTTTCGCTTCCCGGAGTCCGCGTGGGAGGAGTCGTGAACGACTTCGATTGGCCTCCCGTCCCGTATGCCGACTACCTCCAGAAGGAACTGGATCGACAAACGCAGTTCGCGTATCTCAATCCGGAATTGGATCGGCGCTACGACCCGGTGGTGGTCGGCGGCACAGCGATGTCCCCCGTCATTCAGTCGGGCGATGTCGTCCTTGTGGACACCGGGAACACGCGCCTGGAGGATGGCCGCGTCGTCGCGGTTCGGGTCACGGGTGGAAGAACCCTCATCGGCTACTGGCATCGGCGGGACGGTAGTCCCGTGCTCCAACAAGAACGAACCGACGCAGTGATCGACCTCGCGCAATGTCTGAACTGGTCGATCTACGGCATCATTACGAAGGTCATTGGGCGAGACGTTCAGCCTCGTCCCGCATCACCGGATGTAGCATTAGAAGCGGAGGACGTACGAATGGATGTCACGCCATGACAGGCGCAGTGGGTCATAGAACGGCTTCTTGCAGACCGTCGTATCTCTGCAAGGGACGTGAACCAGTATCTCGCAGGCATGCAGGGGGAGATCCGGGATATCGAACAACGCCTTTCCGACCTTCGTGGGGCCGCCGGACCCCCCGCGGTGGTCGCACCTTCTGTCCGTACAGCGGTCGCGCCAGCGAAGACGCGGAAGCGGCGCGCCGGCGGAAAGAAAGGTCATCCGCGCGGTGTCGCGGGAACGCTCGCCGTCCTCCTCCGCTCGATCCCGGCCGCAGAACACGCCGCCATTGCTGCCATCCGTGCCGACAAAGGCATCAAGGCCGCGATTAGCGCTGCGAGGGCTGCGTCAAAAGGTAGAAGCGGTCGACGAAAGGCGCGGCCGTGAAGAGTCAGTTCAGTACTTCGGGATCTCTCTGGCTTGCGGGTAGGAATTGGGCTCCAGAATCACTCCTACATATGAGTCCTTCCCGGCGAAAGAGAAGAGGTCTGGAACGAGCGTTCTGTTATTGCTACTCTGGCCCATCATGTCTAGCGCGGCTACGCGTGTGGTCGTACCCTTCGCTAGCGCGAAATTAAGGACCGCATCTAAGCCACCACGATCGCGCTGAAGAACGCGAACCGCATCCTGGTTTTCTTGGAACAGCGAAACGGTGAGGTAGTGATTCCCTGAAGATTAAGTCAAGACGTGGTCTGCTGACGAATAGGAAAGTGAGCGCGTGAAGTTCGATTGGTTGCGGGGGCGGGGACCTTTCGGTTTGTGGGTCCCACGAGCGAACCTGCGGAGCCTCAGGCCGGTCCTCGATGTGGTGTGGCGCCGTGTCTCAGAGAGTCTTTCGCAACTCGTCGGGGTCAGTGGCGCGGGTAAGCGCCTCGTCACGTGAAATCAGTCCAGCGCTTACGAGATCACGGAGCGAATCGTCGAAGCTTAGCATTCCCTGACGTCTTCCGAGGGTGATCTCATTGTGGAGTCCTTCCAGCTTTCCGAGGCGGATCTGGTGTCGAACCGCGATGTTTGCGAGCAAGAGCTCAGCAGCGGGGACGACGCCACGGCCGTCAGCGCGGGGAATGAGCTTCTGATGCAAGACGGCGTTGAGGCTCAGCGCGATCTGTTTGTAGATTTGCGTCTGTTGGTTCGATGGATACACGTCCACGATACGGTTGATCGACTGCGCCGGACTACTCGTGTGCAGCGTTGAAAAGATGAGATGCCCGGTCTCCGCGGCCGTCAGTGCAATCGATATGGTCTCCAAGTCACGCATCTCTCCCACGAGTATGACGTCCGGGTCCTGCCTCAGCGCGGAACGGAGAGCTCCCGCGAATGTCGCGGCGTCTTTGCCGATCTCGATCTGCTCGACCAGCGACTTGCTGTTCCTGTGTTCGTATTCGAGAGGATCTTCGATCGTGATGATGTGCTTCGCATGGGTCCTGTTGATCTCACCAACCAGCGCAGCGAGTGTTGTGCTCTTGCCGGAGCCGGTCGGGCCGCACACCAGAACCAAACCACGGGATGGTTTTGTCAGTTCTGCCAGGGAAGGTGGAAGATTCAGTTGCGCTAGCGTGGGAATGTGTACCGGCAGCCGACGAATCGAGGCAGCAGTATGCCCGCGCTCCTGGTGCACATTGATCCGGAAGCGGAATCCCCCCGTTTCGCTGCTGACCGCGGCGACGGCAAAGTCGACCGCACCGCGCTGCTTGAGCTCCTCGTACATTCGTGCAGGAACCATGGCTCGCAATTCTTCATTCGTCAGGACAGTCTCGGTGGCGAAACGGATATCTCCATTGATACGAAACGCGGCCGGTACGCCGGTGACCAGATGGAGGTCGGTCGCGTTGTGATCGACCATCTGTCGCAGCAGTGTTTCGAGCCTGGCTCGGGAGTCAATCTTGAGATCGGAAGACGATACGAAAGGTTCGGCAATCGGTGCGTCGTCTCTCTCAAACGGCTGGGCCTCGGACTCGACGCGGTTCAAGTCACGAACAAGGCGGCTCAGGTCGGGGTCGGGAACGAACGAAGGCATGGTGAAAAATCTCCTCCTTGAGATCGCATCTCTTGCCGCATATTAATCTTCTGGACCCGTGTCGATCGAAAACCCGATCCGTGATTTCTGATCCCTGAGAGCCCTGCGGCGCGCTAACCGCGCAGAGATTGAACAGCAAGGGGGGGGACTCAGATTGCGATGACAAAATGTCAAGAGAGAAGAACAACGTTGACATTGACCTAAGCCACAACTAGCATCGCGTCACTAATCCCCCACACGTCCGCACCCCGTCTCGAAAATTGAATCGTTAGAGAGGGAGCTATGAAAAAGAACCGCAAGATTGTGCGTGCATGGACTGATCCCGCTTTTCGTGCCAACCTGAGCGCTGAAGACCGCGCGAAGATACCGGCGAATCCTGCTGGAGATGATCTCGATCGCGATCTCGAGAATGTAGTCGGCGGTTTTACGTTCGGCGATGGCTGTGGTACGTCCGGATGTACGGTTTTCATTTGCACCGATCCGTGCGGCACTTACGGTGCGAGTTGCAATACCAATGTAACCACCTGCCCGAAGACGACGAGGGTGGGCGATCCCGACTGCGGCGGCGGCGCCCTCAGCGCTGATGCGGGAATGTGTCACCCGATTGAAAATCCACAGTAATTCACCATTTCTGAGCGGGTAGGGTCGCCGGCGTGGAAGCGCCGGCAAGCTCATTGTTTTTTAGATGAGCAGCGCGATAGCCGCTGGGCTTGCCCCTGCAATGAATAGGGGTGCTTCAGCGCGGCGGCTGCTCGAGGCGACATCCTTACTTGGCCGGCTCCGGGAGCCACCGCGAAGCTCAAGCAGCGGAGGTTCGCAGAAGTGAGTCTCTCCTGGAATCCGCGCGGGCTTGTCCCCGCATAGTTAGTTCATCGGCGGTCCGTCAAGAGCCAGCACGGAGGGGACCTGTTTCGGCCTTGACACACGCAGAAACCCGAAGCCTACACCGGCTAAACCGGTCATGAGTCCGGGCATCAGCTCCGCTCGGGCTCGAAGCCTCCACGCTCCGCCTTTTGTTGTCGCGAGGATAGCTTGTGCGCGACGCCTAGCGTGATCCAAAAGTTCCGGTCGTTCAAGTTTCTCTGCGGCCACAATAAGCGTCTCTATATTGCCAAGCTCGCCGTGGCACAGACAATCCTGAGGCATGATCGGCTTGTCCCGTAATTGTGACAGGACGACATCCACCTCGGCTAGGGTCGCCTGATCCGGATGCTGTTGCGCTTTCAGACGACCAAGTGCAATGCCCGGGCCGCCATGGCACCAAGCAAAGGCAGCCCGTATTGAATTAGGTGCTGAAGCCATCGCCGCCGTCGGCGTACGGAAGTCGGGCCAATTGCCCATGGTCGGGATGTACACAGCCCGCTCATAGTCAATGCCGGCCAACGCGGCTCGATCGAAGTCGTTATTGCCGGTCGCCTGCGCTAGACGCCTCAGCGCATAAGAGATGCCGGCAGCGCCGTGCGCAAACCCAGTCAAGGGAGCGTCCGCAGGGATAGTGCGCCATGCGGCTCCGCCACGTTCATTAGCCGCCTGCCTTGTGACGATGTGTTCTCCCATCGCCTGTGCGATCGTCAGAGCACGGTCATCGTCGGTGGTGTTGTAGAGATTTAAGGCAATGAGCAACAGTCCCGCTGAGCCGGCGATGATATCTAGAATGTTGTCGTTCGCGATAGATTCCGCCTGAGTGACGAGGCAGTCGACGAAACGCGATACAGGCGACGGCTCGCCGATCAAGGCAGCATAGTGGTGAAGAAAATAGATTGCGGAACCGAGGCCGGAGAACCCTCCATTAATGGGCATCGATTCAAGGCCCATCCCGACGTGGTCGGCAATCGTCTTAGCGCAATCCGCGTAGCGCTGATCTCTCGTGATTTCGAATAGGTATATAAAAAAGAGACCAACACCCGAACTGCCTGAGTAGAGATCTCTGCCGGTGGGGACAAAGTGCGTCTGACCGCGCGAGCGCTCTTCGAGGCCTAGCCACTCGATCTCGTCGCTGCTGTGTACGGCGAGGGCGATCAAGTCGTCGCCAATCTGGGCGGCGGCCGCGATCATCTCTCGTTCGTCGTAGGGCACTTCTCGAAGGTTACGAGCGGCACCTATGTCGTCGCGTAGCAGAATCGCGAGCGACCCTCGTATAATCCGCGCCTGTCGTAGCACCTCGCCTTCATCAAAAGACCTCAGTCGCTCGGAGCACTCCTCAATCGCTGTATCTTCGAAGAAATTCTCGAACTCTCCCTCGCGTGCGTGCAGGAGCACCCGACTGCCCGGACGCGAGGCAAACCGAGGAACATCTCCCGCGCGCAGATCGCGCATTTCCGAAGCCACCACTGTTCTCATCGCCGGAACATGTCGGATGATGTTGCAGGCCCGTGCGAAGAGAGACTCCTGAGACAGGGCATCGCGGAGGTAGTCCGGGTGTAGTCCGGCGTTAGCAAGCTTAAGATAAATGAACGTTGGGCGAATAACCTCGCGTACCTCGCATGCCGAAAACGCCTCGATCTGTTCACTCCATTCATCGCGATGCTGGATGATCACGGATGCAGCGTCTCGAAACCCCTGGACAAGATCCTCTTCATAGCGAACGAGGTCGATCGAATCGGTGCCGAGCGACGGCCGATTGGAGCGGACGGGAACCGCAACCTTGCGCCGTACCAACCGGGAATCATCAACATCTCCTCCCTCCCAAATCTCGACATCGTGCGGATAGAACTGCCCTTCCCGGCCACCCAAACCGCTGATGTCGACGCCGTCCCGGTTTGCATCCGCCAACGACCACCCCGGCAGCAGTCCGGTGTTCATCACGGAGCGATCGAGCACCCATTGTCCGACGCTGCGGTAATGATCGAGTATCTTCAGGCGACGATGGAAGAGTGCCTCCAAGTCGATCATGACGGGGAACTCTCCGAAGGCGATCAGGTTTTCGGAATGGAAATCAGTGCCTCCAAGAATCCATAGAAGGGCAAGATAGGCGCCTTGGCGACGGTAGAACTGACGGATGGCCTGTTCATCGTTCACGGTGCGGTGTTCGATGAACTCGGTCCAGCCGTGATCACCGTCGACAACAACTGAAACGCATTTCAGGCGAGGTTCGAATCCCTGACGATTCAAGCGGTCGGCCGATGCGAGAAAAAGCGCATCGGCGGTCAACTCCCGCGGCTTGTACATGAGCTTCGCGCCGTTTTCGAAGTGAAAGCGCAAAACCTCACGGCCTCCGGCGTGACGGTCGCCAAGAGATCCATCGATACGGACCAGCAAGCCCGGATCAATTGTCCGGAAAATTGTCGAGACGATTTCGCTACGTGATTGCTGAAAGCTGCGAAGGGTCGTTTCCAAGTTTCGCAGCCAATGCGCGGAGTAGGTGGCCAAAAGCCGCGCCAGGACGGGATAGCGATAAAAGAAGTTCTGCCAAAGCCGCGGACGCTCACATAGGAGATTCGCAAACGAGCGAAAGCGCTCCCGGCCTGTCTCGCCAGAGATGTCGCCGAGCAACTTGCGAACATGCAGTTCGAGGGTAATCGCGCGGCTGGAGTAATCGATCAACCGCCTCTGCAGAATGACCCTCGCGGAATCAACGACCTTCGCGCGATCTGCTGCCAGATCGCCGATCGCGGCCAACGTCTCTTCCGCACGTACCACTCCCCAACTGATAAACGGCTGCAACAGGTCGCCGTAGGTACCCGACCCGGTAGTCTCGCGAGCAGCCTGCTCGAGCGACCGGACTGAAAGAATCTCAGCGAGGAGACCTTGCCACTCGGCCGGCTCTTCACCTGAAAGAATTTGTTCTGATGGCGTTTGCAGCGCAGTGGCTAGCTCTTCGTAAGAACAGCGTGACGCGTCGAGCCACGCGTCGAGCGTCACTGCAGCCCCGGAAGGTAATTGCAGGCGGACGAATTCATCGGCTTTCACTATTGCGCCGTCCGGCGGTAGCAGCTTCCGTTTTCGCACGATGGCCACGCGTTCGGCGAGGTCCAGAGCGGCCCATCGAAAGGCTTTGGGAATGGCGAGGGTACGAACCCGTCGCCTCACGGCCGGGTGACTCACTATTCGACGCGTAGCGCCTCCGAGGGATCCATTGCGCTCGCAGCCTTGGCAGGATAAGTACCGAAGACTATTCCGACCACCGAGGCGGTGGCAAGGGCGATGAGCATGAGAGCAGGGTTGAGTGATGGATGCAGTTGAAACTTTGGCCCGGAACTCTGTCCGAGGGTCATCAGTTGATTGACCAGGAGGCCGAGAACGAGGCCGATGGCATATCCAGCACCAATTCCGATGATGCCACCGACAGATGTCAGGCAGAGAGATTCGATTAGAAACTGCACGAAGATGTCTTTGGAGCGCGCCCCGACCGCGCGGCGAACACCTATTTCCCGAGTTCGCTCCGAAACGGAACTGAGGAGGACGTTCATTACGCCGATGCCTCCGGTCAAAAGACAAAGCGAGGCGATCAAGGCAAAAATCAGTGAGATGAAATAGAGCGCCTTAGAGGCATCCTGCCGCCCGGCATCCGGCGTCAGAAAATCATAGCTCGCCGCCTCCGTAGCAGGGTGGCGTGTGAGGAGTACCTGAAGAATCGTGCTCTTGAGCTGATTGAAGTCGGTCTCCGGTTTCGCTTGGATGTGCAGCATGGTGTCGGGAGAACGACGGTTTCTCAATGGAAACCGCAGCCTTGCCGTCGTGACTGGAATGTAGAGATCCACTTTCTCTTCTCCGCCGAGACTGAGGTCGTCCACGACACCGACTACGCGGAGTCGGAGGGTGTTCATGCGCACTTCCTCACCGAGGCCGCGACCGTCGACGAATAGTTTCCTGCGAGCAGTGGACGATACGACGGTGACCAGCGCCGCGCGTGCAAGCTCGTCCTGGTCGAAGAACCGCCCTTCTTGAATCTGACGATTGTAGATGGTGAAGAATGCGGGCTCGACGCCGGTTACCGACAGATGTTGCTCGCCGTCGCGCAGAAGGACCTGAGCTTGCGTATTGATGCGTGCGGAGGTTGCGGTGATGGCATCGGGGAACAAGGACTTGATGACGTGTCCGTCCTCTTCATTCAGAGGGTTGCCGACACGCGACGGAAGGAATTGACCGCGCACTTCGCGGAATTCTTTGTACATGACGTGGAGGTTGTTGAGCCCCCCCGTCGATTCCATGGTTGTCTGCACAAGAGTCTGGACAGACGTCATCAACGAGCCTACGCCGATCACCGACGCGATGGCGATGATGATACCGGTCAGAGTCAAAAGCGTGCGGAGGGGGTGAGCGCGCATTTGCGCAAACGCAACAATGGCAGCCTCGAGGATCATCGCTGTTCCGCCGGTGCCGGAACCCCCGGGACGATCGCGACTACGTCGCCCGGCGCAATGCCGGAGAGGATCTCCGAACGGTCGTCGCCGGACAGACCGACTGTGATTCGAACAAGTTGCTGCTTGTTTTCGTGTCCCAACCGCCGCACGTAGGTTCCAGTGGCTGTCTTCACCAGCGAGAGATTCGGTAGCGCAACGACATTGTGACGCTCATCGACGATGAGATTCACGTCACAGCTCATTTCCGGAATCAGACGCGCGCCAGGCTCGACGAGGACGTCAACGGCGTAGGTCGTGGTGGCCTGTGCGGACGTACCGTCGAGCGATTTCGACGTGACGACTCCGGAGTACTTGAGCCGCCGATTTCCGGACGGGATGATCTCCACCTTCATACCAGTGCGGACGTCCAGGATGTCCGCTTCTCCAACATCGAGTCGAACGGTGAAGCGCGAGAGGTCCGCCACCTTGGCCACGACGGTACCGCCCTGCGAAAAGCCGTTAATGCCAGCGATGAGCGTCTCTCCGACTTCAAGGTTGCCGCTGAGCAGGGTGCCGTCAATGGGCGAGAGCAAACGAAAGTCTGCTTGGCGGTGACCGGAAACCTGATGTGCCTGTCGCTCCAGAATGGCGAGCTGACGTTTGGAAAGTGCGGCGTGATCGGCCGCGATTTTGTGCGCGTCGCGCGCGATCTCCCAGTCCCGCTTCGGAATCAAGCCAGAGCGATAGAGCGCCTCCGTTCTCTCCGCTTCCCGGTGACGAAACTCCAATTCAGCGAACGTGTCGGAGACGGTGATGCGTCCTCCCTCGAGATCGCGGGCCAGCGTCGGATCAGGATCGATCAGCGCAATAGGCTGTCCGGCATGGACCGGGTCACCGGGCGCGACAAGGTAGTTGCGCAACACACCGGAGACTGTCGCTTTGACTGCCACTGTGCGAAGCGGTTTGACCCGCCCCGAAAGACGGATACTTCGTACAACGTCGCCGCGCACCACGCGCGCGGAGAGCGGCCTGGCCACAGACCGGATCGTTGGCCGAAAGATCGCCGCGGCGAGAACGACGATAATGACTACGAGCAGCAGTGTGATGGCAATGATCTTCTTCATATGGTGTGTCTTCGACGGGCCGAGGGGCGTCAGCGTTGCGCGCCGAGCAGGTCACGATAGATGCCTGGCTTCGCGAGAAGCTCATGATGCGCGCCATACTGAACGATCCGCCCCTCACGAAGAACGAGGATCAGTCCGGCTCGTCGGACGGTGCTGAGTCTATGGGCGATGATGATGCGTGTAGCCGACATGGAGGCTATGTTAGTGTAGATCTCATCCTCGGTGAGCTTGTCTAGAGCGCTGGTCGCTTCGTCGAAGAGGAGCAGCGCCGGCCTAGGCAGGACGGCGCGAGCGATCGCGATCCGCTGCCGCTGCCCGCCCGAGTAATTCGCGCCCCCTTCCGCGACAACGGTTTCGTATTGCAGAGGCAATTTCTCGATGTCGGCCGCGATCGCTGCGAACTGTGCCGCAGCGATGACCTGCTCAATGGGCGTACCACTGTCGCGAGCGATGTTCTCGCGGATCGTTCCGGCAAAGATCCGAGGATCCTGGACCACGTTCCCGATCTGCCCTCTCAACGACGGCAGATCGACTTCGAAAAGTAAGCGTCCGTCGTACAGGACGTCTCCTTCCGTCGGACGATAGAGTCCAAGGAGAAGCTTCGCAAGCGTGCTTTTGCCGCAACCGGACGGCCCTACGATGGCGACGTAGTCGCCCGGTGCAATCGAAAGGGTTATGTTTTCGAGTACGAAGGGCGACTCTGCTCCGTAGCGAAACGACACATTGCGCAATTCGATCTTTCCGGTCAGCGGTTTGAGGATCGGAAGCGATGACACCTGTTCCGGCTCGGCGTCGAGTACTTCCACGAGACGCTCGACATGGCGCGAGGCGAGTTGCCATGAGCCCCATGCCGAGGAAAGCGACCAGACCGGGGCCATGAACGCGCCGGCGACAGCGGCGAAGGCAATCACCTGGCCGATGGTCATACGATGACCAATGACCTCCGCACAGCCCACGAAGAGAATGAGCGCTGGAGAGATCATTGACAGCGCTCCCATCAAGGTATCCACCGTGAGTTGAAACTTCGTAAGTCTGATGCCGATACTGAGTTGACGCGCAAACAGGTTGTTCCACTTCTTCATAACGCCCGGCTCGCCGCCCGCCGCTTTGATCGAAAGGATGCTGCCGAAGGCCTCGACGGCGAACGACTGCAGACGAGCCTGCGTGATAATCGTCTGATGCATCATCTCTCGCTGGCGCGACTGCGTTACTGCGACGATGGCCAAACGCAGCAGCGCAGGGAGCAGCGCCACCGCCGCCAGACGAGGAGCGAGAAAGAAAAGAACGCTTCCGGTGCCTAGGAGAAGCGTTGCGTCGAGCGCGACGGCCAGCACGCGATCTGACAAGAGATCGCGGATGACCTGGTTGCTGCCGATGCGCATCAACAGATCGCCTGTGCTCCGTTGCTCGAAGAATCCGAACGGAAGCTTCAAAAGATGGCTTACGAAGGAACGGTTCAGATCCAGGTCGATCTTGTTTCGAAGGTAGAGAAGAAGCCGCCCCCGCAGAAAGCCGACGCTCGTCTGCGACGCGGCGAGTGATGCCGCGAGCATTCCGATAACTTCAAGCAACGACAGGTCGCCGGTCGGGACCGCGTCGTCCAGAACGACCTGGGACAGCTTGGCCATCGCGAGAGCGGCAGCCTGGAGCAGCAGCGTGATGACGAAGGCCGACGTCAGGAGCGGTCGGAAATCGGCAAGCGTCCGAAGGTATCGACTTATGCCGGCGCTGAGGTTCGCGCGAGGTTCGAAGGCTTCCGATGGCTCGAAAAGAAGAACGACGCCGGTGAAGTTCGCGGAGAGCTCGTTGGCGGACATCCGGAGGCGGCCGACTGCCGGATCAAGGATCGTATATTCGTCGCGCCGGCACCGTTCCAGAACGACGAAGTGGCTCATGTTCCAGTGAAGAATCGCAGGCCGTGGAACGGAAGCGAGGACCGAGGGTTCTTGCTGCGTAAGATAGCTGGTACGCAAGCCGTGCGCGCGAGCGACGCGCAGCATCGTTTGCGCGCTCGTTCCGCTCCGATCGATGCCGCATTCTTCGCGCAACTGCTGCGCCGAAATGAAGCGTCTCCAGTAGCCGAGTACCATGCGCAAGCAGACAGCGCCGCACTCAGCGGCATTCATCTGTTGGTAGACAGGAACTTGTTCGCGGAGAAGCAAACGACCGAGCCGGCTGGACCGGAGGCGAGCCAGAAACCGCGTCATCCTCTGGGCTCGGGGATGCGACGAGAAACACGTCGCCACGGCACGATCGTTGCGGCGCCATCTACAATCCGCAACCAGCCTACGGCAGGCGATGCGGGCAGAATACGTTCATCCTCGGTGCGTATCCGCACCTCCCACTCATTCCCTCCCGGGGCCTCGCGCCACGAGATGATCACGCAGCGCAGTGCGGGCAACTCCCTTCGCAGCCACCAGGCACTGCGCCGATCCACGAAACGCTCATCAGTTCGTTGCCGATCGACGTGAACTACTGCCGATCCATCCGGGGAGGTCGAGACAATCCTGGCCGGAATGTCAATGCGCTGCCGATATGTAAACCCGAATAGGAGATAGCCGAGTTGTGCGACCACGAGTGGAACGGCCATCAGAGTCCACCACACGCTCGGCGGCTTCAAGGCGATGACGTCACCCAGAGGCTCCGGACTGATCCGGGCCACAAACCCTTGACGGAATGGCGATGTCATGAGAATTGGAGCTTAGATCCCCTCAGTTGATGATCAGTTTACGATGGATATTCTCATCTGTGGCCATCTGCTCGGATCCGCCGCGACGGTCAACAACCGCAGAAAGCGGCGTGCGGATTCGCCGGATCGAGCGCGGATACGATGCCGCGCGTAGCGGAGATTGCGCTGTACTCCGGTGTTACGGAATCCGGGGACGTTCGCTTGCTCCGCTTGGAAGGATCGACGAGCGAATCGAGGTCGCCTCCTTCGACCGCGGTCCCGGCTATGACGTGGTTAAAGGTCGTGCCGTCGTAAAAATGGCCGCCCGCCAACCGTGCGAACGCCATGACGTGTTCTGGAGCGGCGTCCGGGTAGAAACGTATTACAACGACGCCGCGCGTCGTATACAGTTCGGCCACTTGGTGGCGGTACAACCGCGTGAGCCGCTCGCGGGTATCTTCAGCGTCCGGGATGACGTCAACATCAGGGACCAACCACCACCATAACGCCTTCAACATCTTCCGCCACGTCCACGGCTTCGGCCTATGCGGCTTCGGCGGCAGTTGAGCTTCGAGCCTGTCGACGCGATTCCGCGCGGCGCTAGCTGTTTGGACGTCCTTTGACGCTAGGGCTGCTGATGATGTTTGCGAGGGCGATGTTGAAGTCACCGCGCTCACGAAATCTTGTTCAGGCGCATTAGCTCTGCGTTCCCCGCCGCAGTTGCCACACGTCCTTACCGTTGATGAGAGTCAGTAGCGAATTCCGTTGATCTCTGGCGTCTGGCTGTCAAAGCACGCATTGGCATACTTGCCGCGGCTGCGGACATAATGCAGCGTCATCTGTCGGTACCACTGGCCGGGATATTCATCGCGCCAGTGGGTCACCTCGCAGCCTAGGTAGAGGACGGCTTCGCCGGGCTGGAGCGACACGGACGAGGTGCCTGTTGATGGATGCGCGAAATGGATCGGCCACGCAAGGTCAGAGTCAAGATGGACGGTGACACTGATCTCGCCCGCGGGACGATCACGATGCGGCGCCAGACGTTCGCCGTGTGCGTACGAGCGCGCATAACAGAATGTCGGCAGCAGAGTCGTGCCCGTTTGTTCGGAGACGACCGGCAGTTTCTCCAACAATAATTCCACCACGGGAAGGAAGTTGTACACTGCGGGCGAATTTGGACACTGTCCGTCGGCCATGGGCGGCACAGACTCGAAGTAGGCGCGCAGATTCTCTGAATAGTGACGCGTACGGCCTGCATCGAGAAAATCGTTCAGGACCAACATCCGATTCGCCTTGAGCTCAAGATTCATGGCGGACGCAGTCTATCTTAGGCGATTTTCCGCTGACAGCAGCAGTCCGCGATCCTGAAGACTCATCAGGTCGTGCCGCGGTTCGGTCGTAGAGTGTCAGCGACTCGCAAACAAGGACACTCACTGATTTGAGCCGGTGCCGTCGCCTGGTACGCGCAGGCAGGCTCGCATGGCCCATGTGCTCGCAGGCATATATTACGCCCTCGTGCACGCCGGCGGCTGCGCGAGCGGACAGCGGTCGATGCGCCGACGGCCTTCACCGCGGGCAATCCATGCGTTCTCTCTCGGCATCGAATTCCTCGACAGCGTCACTCCGAACATCGTCGCGCGCTTAAGCGCTCACTAGCTCGCCTCATGCGTTGCTCGTCCGAAAGGCGCAGTTTATTATACGTCTTTCCATGAGTCCCGAAACGCGAAACTGGCCCGAGTCGATCGATATCGCTCATTTCAGCGAATACGGCTGGGTTGCTTCTCCACCGTTTCTTCCCCACGATCTCCTGAACGAAGCCGCTGAGGCGATCGAGGCCTACTATCTCGGCGAACGAGATCACGTGCTTCCGGTTCGCGGCTTCCTCGACTGGCGTGCAGAAGATGGCGAGGCGCTGCGGATGAACGACTACGTCTCGCTGCAATCGGACGCGCTGCGCAGAGTGGTCTGCTGGCCGGGGATCGCCAGAGCCGCAGCGAAGCTAATCGCCGCCGATCGCGTGCGCCTGTTCCACGATCAACTCATTTCCAAACCTCCCGCGTCGTCTGGCGTGAACACTGCCGTGGGCTGGCACACTGACAAGTCGTATTGGAAGACTTGCTCCTCGGAACGGATGCTCACCGCCTGGATACCCCTGCAGGATTGCTCCGAGGCGTGCGGCCCACTGGCAGTCGTCGACGGGAGCCACCAGTGGCACGACACCGACTGGATGTCAACGTTCGTCGTGCAGGACTTCGGCACGATCGAGTCACGCCTCGGTCGCCCAATCGAGGCGCGGTCGATGTTGCTCCAGCGCGGGCAGATCAGCTTCCATCATGCACGGACGATCCACGGCAGCCTGCCGAACTGCACCGATCAATTCCGCACTGCGCTTGCCATTCACTTCCAAGATGGCGATAACGTCTACCGCCGACACACGGCGAGCGACGGCACTGTCGCGGTGCATATCAACGACATCCTCTGCCGTCGTTTGCCGGACGGCGACCCCGATTACGCCGATCCGATCGTTTGTCCAACGCTATGGCCATGACGAAACTGCTCGTCGCGCTCCCCAATCGTGGACTGCCGCTTTCGCGGCAACGGTCGGGTGTATTCTCGCCACGGCGTGATCGGACGCAGATAGCAGGCGCCGCGCCCGCAGCGGACATCGCCGCAGCCGTCGCCCTAGTACTCTTCCGCTACCACGGCATCGCGCCCGTACCTTTGGGAATGGGTGCATCAGCCCCGCACCTCGTTGAGGCCGCGATCGATCCTCGCGAGCGTCTAGGCGATCTTCGCCGTCGCGTCCGGACCCAACTCGCGATTCCGCGTGGCGACGTGCACTCCGTCGATGGAAGCCGCAATCCTGATTTCGACGTCGCGATCCTTGAAGGCGCGCCCGCGGTCGATGGTCGCGAGGACGTAGTCCTATATCCGGCCGGCGGCGGTATCGAAGCGCTTTGGCGTTCGCGGCTGCTCGATGAGCTGACCGTTCGACGATTTCTATTTCACGTTCACGCCGTGCTGGCGGCCGACGACAGCGAGGCATCCGAGGATGTGGAACTGCTTTCAGCCGAGGAGCTAAGCGCGATTGCTGCGTTCGAAACCGGCGGAGCAGCTATTGGTTCGAGACAGGCGGTTCACAAGCAGTTTGTGGAGCAGGCGCGACGAACGCCCGACGCTGCGGCGCTGCAGGTGGACGACGAGACTGTGACGTTCGCGCAGCTCCAGCGGAGCTCGGCCACGGTGGCAAGCGCTCTTATCGAACGCGGTGTCCGCGCAGGTGACGCGGTTGGGGTCGCAGTCGCGCCGCGTTACGGCGTTGTTGGGGCACTAGGTGTTTTGCGCAGCGGCGCCACGCTCGTGCCGATCGACGTCACGCTTCCGCAGGCACGCCTCGCCTCTCATGTCGAGCAGGCGGAGGTACGCTACGCGATCGTAGACGAGCCGCGGCGCGACTTGGTGCCGGTCGAGAACCTGATCGCGATCGAGCAGCTTCACTTCGATAGCGGCGACGATTTCACCGATGTGGCCGTGTCCGACGATTCCATTGCGTACGTGCTGTTCACTTCAGGATCGACCGGCGTGCCGAAGGGAATCCAGATGCCGCATCGCGGTCTGACGAACGTCGTCGGCTGGCAGGTTGCGCGTAGCGCTCAAGCACCGCGAACGCTGCAGCGGACGTCGCTCGCGTTCGATGTAGGAATGCAGGAGATCTTTTCGACACTCTGCGCGGGGGGGTGTCTCGTCATCGCAGATGAGGAGACACGCGCCGATCCGTCGAAGCTACCGGACTTCATCGCCGAGCATGCGATCGAGCGCCTCTTCGTGCCGCCGGTGTCGCTCTACCAGATGGCTGCAGCCATCGATGCTCATCCCCGGATGCTGCCTTCGCTGCGCGAAGTGTACGCGGCCGGTGAGACGCTCCAGCTCGATGCGCCGGTCGTACGCTTCTTCCGTAGCGTCGATGCACGACTGGAGAACCAGTACGGGCCGACCGAGACGCATGTCGCAACGACATTCCGCCTCGATGACTCGCCGCTGCGATGGCCGCCGCGTCCCCTAATTGGCCGACCGGTACCCGGGACGGAAGTGCGCATTGTCGACGAGCGGGGTCGCCGCGTCCCGATCGGGATCGCGGGCGAAATCATCGTCCGCGGCGACCAAGTGTCGCACAGCTACCTCGGCGCTCCTCCGTTCCAGCACACCGACGGCACTCCCGCCTACGCAACCGGCGACATCGGATGGTGGACGGCGAGCGGCGACATCGAGTTCCTCGGCCGCAAGGATCGACAGGCAAAGGTGCGCGGCTATCGCATCGAGCTGGGCGAAATCGAGACGGCGCTGCTTGCGCAGCCCGGCGTACGCGCGGCCATAGCAGCGACGCTCGAGGACGACGCAACATCAACGCGCGTTGTCGCGTGGATCGTGCCTGACGTCGGTTTCCAGGGTACGAGCATGACTCGCAAGCGACTACTGGACGTGCTCCCTGAATACATGGTTCCGGCGCTCAACGGATTGGCTATCCTCGATCGACTGCCTCTAACGCGCACCGGTAAGATCGACCTCTCGGCGCTCCAGCCGCCTGGGAAAGACGAACTTTCTCCGGACTCGTACTACGTTCCGTCGCGAAACGAGATCGAATCGATCGTCGCTGATATCTGGCGCACTGAACTCGGGATCGAACGTGTCGGCGTTCACGATAACTTCGTCGAGATCGGCGGCCACTCGCTCGTCGGAATCCGTATCGTGTCGAAGCTTAACGACCGCTTCGGCGTCAGTCTGCCGCTTCGCCTCCTATTGCGCGGCGGCACGGTCGCAGCCGTCGCAATGCGGCTCGCGGATGTCACTGCCGCGGAGCCGCCAGAAAGCGACTTGGTGCGGACGCCGCTGCCCGACGGCCGTGTCGTTGTGGCACCGTCGGCCGGCGAAGCGCAGTACCTCTGGGAGGACGTCTTCGCACAGCATAGTTACGGCGCGCCGGTGCTCTATCCGCGCGACGGCGTCATTGTGGATGTCGGCGCGCACATCGGCCTGTTCACGCTGTACGCGCTTGCCGCTGCGCCGTGCGGACGAGTGGTGGCCATCGAGCCGGTGCCGGTACTCTTCGACGCGCTGCAGCAAAACACCGCGGCGTACGCTCAGCGCGTCGCGTACTACGCTGCTGCCGCGGGAAATTGTGACGGCGCTGCGTCGATGACGTACTACCCGAAGCTGTCCGGCATGAGCTCGCTGACCGCCGACCCGGAAGCGGACGCCTCGCTTCTGCGGCGGATAATGCGGAACCTGCTCGAAGCGCGCGTGGAGATGGGCGGTCTGCTCAGCGAGCTCGAAGAAATCGTCTCCGAGCGGCTCGTGTCTCGCGACGTCCACTGCACAGTGCGTCGTCTGGAGTCCATCCTCGACGAGGCCGCACCCAAGCGTATCGACGTACTCAAAGTGGACGTCCAGCGATCCGAAGAGTCCGTGCTGCACAGTGTCGGTAACGCTTGGCCGCGAGTGAAGCAGGTCGTCGTCGAGGTGCATGACGAGAACGGCGCATTGAAACGAATCGAGGATTTTCTCCAAGCGAGGGGCTTCACGACTTCGGCGCGGCAGCAGTCGATCCACACCGGAACTTCGGTTCGTTTCATTGTCGGAGCAAGGTGAGCACCGAATCCGCAATCGCACTCTCTGCACTCGCCGACGTGCTTCCGCCGTGTGATGCGATGAACCTCGGCTATGCGATGAAGGTCGACGGTGCGTTCTCGGCGGAGGATATGCACCGGGCTCTCGGCGCGGTGTTGCGCGCCGATCCCCTGCTCGACCGACCGTGGCAATGGCAGGCTGGGGGGGTGGAATCGGAGTCGTTTGCAACGCTCGCGGCGCAGCACTTGGCCGCGCCTCTCTCTCGCGAGTTTCCGACCCGGGCCGCGCTCTGGTCGAGCAGCGCGACGCATCACCTCTTTCTGTTCGCCGTCCACCACGCTTTCGCCGACGGCGTGGTCCTCGGGCGGCTGGCAAACGATCTATCGCGGACACTCGTGAGGAACACGATCGAGCCGGTCACCGTCGCGAGCGGACGTGCGCTTCGGCCGGCAGACTTCTCCGCCACGCTGGACCATCTCGTCTCGGCGAGGCCGAGCGTACGTGCGAGTTGCCGCAACATGACGCTCCCCGCCGATCTCACCGAGCGCTTCCGGAGGATGATGCGGAGCTGGCGCACGACGCCATTCGCGGGCGCGGTCGCATGCGTCGCTGCCGCAGTCGCGGCGGTCACGGAACGCACTCAAGTCACGATAGGAATCCAGATGGCGGCCCGCAAATCCGTTCAATCGCTCCGCGCTGCCGGGCCATGGTACGACCACGCAAGCCTGCAGGTCGACGTCGAGCCTTTCGAGCCGTTGCGAGCGATCCTCTTGGAGGTCAGCGAGCGGGTCGTGGGGACGCTCGCCACCGCCGGGGTGTGGGAGTCCGGGCGCAGCGAGGAGGCGCTGCCGGACGTGCTCGTCGCATTCGATGAACATCCGCTCGCCGCGCTGAGTATCGAGGGCTGCCGAGTAACGCCGGTCGGGGTCGACCGTCATCCGCGACGTGCCGACGGGACGCGCGAGTACCTTGTGGCGACAGAGGCTGACATCGTCGTGGTATTTCGTGACGATGCTGGAGCGATCGGCATATCCGTGTTCACGAAAACGGCCTGCATCGCCAGCGGCACGACGCAGTTGTTACTCGACGCCATTGCCGGCGCGGTCCGGGCGATGTGCTATGAAGGCGAACGGCCGCTAGATCCGTTTGAGCTCACGGATGGCAACAGCGGTGACGCGACAGTAGTCTGGCCGCAGCCACAGCTGTTGCACGAACCGCTGGTCGATGCAGTGTCGCCTGTCTTTCATGTCCGCCGCGACACGCTTGACGCGTTCGCTAATGACGCACGACAGACGCTCGCCTCCTGGGGGAAACCACCATGGCTCGCCGCGAAGTGACAAGCGCGCTGTTCCTGCCGACGGCCAACGACGTTGCGCACTACGAATCGCACGGTTGGTGGATCTCGCCGCCCGTACTCGACGACGAAGCACTCGACGAGTTGAGGTTCGGCATCGACCGCTACTACTCTGGAGAACGTGACTGGCGCCTGCCGATCGCGACGGTCTCCGACTGGACGCCTGCCGATGGCGATATCGTGCGTCAGAACGATTTCGCCTCCCTTCAGGTGCAAGAGCTTCGCGCGTTCCTGCGGCGACCACAGATCGCCATGATCGCGGCCCGTCTCGCGCGGACGCACTCGATCCGCCTCTTCCACGATCAGATCATCTATAAGCCACCGCATCGGCCGCTGCACGATACTGGCATCGGCTGGCATACGGACCGCGCCTACTGGAGAACCTGCACGTCGATGCGGATGCTCACGGCGTGGATCCCCTTATATGATGTCGACGAGTCGCTCGGCACGATGATCGTCATCGACGGCAGTCACTGCTGGCCGGACGTCGAGCGGCTGCGCCGCTTCCACGAGCGAGACGTCGATGCCGTCCGACGCGAGGTCGAATCTTCAAGGGAATGGGTTGAGGTGCCGTACCGGATGCGTGCCGGTCAGGTAGCGTTCCACCATTGCATGACCATACACGGCAGCCGCGAAAACGCGTCGGACGTGCCGCGCATCGCGTGGACGGTACACTTACAGGACGAGACGAACGCGTGGCAGCCGGCACAAAACCCGGATGGCACGACGACACCGCACACGAACGACCTGCTTTGCCGCTCGACGCACGGGGGAATACCGGATTACAAGGACCCGGAGGTATGTCCGGAGCTATGGCGGGACGATGACCAAGAATCTGACATTTGAAGCTGCGGAATTGGCGCTTTACTCTGGAGTTGTCGATGTGCTGCAGATCGACGCCGCACGTCCGAAGGACAATTTCATCGAGCTTGGCGGTAATTCGCTGCTCGCCACTATCCTCGCCAACCGCATCGAGGACGAGTATCGCGTCCGCCTGGACGTGAGGGATATCTTCAGTCTGGATCTCGATCAGCTTGCGTGGCTCTTCCACGCAGCCGTATCGAACGGTACATCGACATGTTCGTCTATGCGCGGTGATTTTGCGGGTGATTGAATTGACTGCATTTTGGTGTCATTATCTTCGCTTCCAATAATCAACATAGAAGGCAACTTGAACGGTATTCGCAGAGTTTTACCGCGATCCGCCGCGGCAGAGGGAGTCAACCCGGCGCCCGCGGCAAAGCTGTGCTGGACTGCAACGCAGGAGCGGCTGCTGCGCGAGCGCGCGGAGGGCTTCGGCGTGGTCCCCCTCGTCGCGGCGATGGAACTCGACGGCGTCGTCGATACGGACCGCCTCGATCGTGCGTGGCAGGAGCTTCAGCGGCGACACGCGTTTCTGCGCTCCCGAGTCGGAGCGGAAGGCCCGCTTCTCTCAGATGACGTCCGGCCGCTGCTCCGGGCGAACATTCCGGGAAGCAGTCCGGCGTTCGCCAAGGATGTAGCACAGATCCTCGCCGCAGCCGCGCGACCCCGCGACCTCGGGATGGAAGCGCCGGCAGAAGCGGTCCTGATCCGTACAGGCCCCGAGGCATATCTGTTGATCTGCGTGATCGACCACTTGGTGAGCGATGGCTGGTCATTCGGAATCGTCGCGCGCGAGTGGTGCGCGCTGTACACGACGCCACGCTCTGCACCCGTACTCGACCCGAGCGCGATTGTGGCGAGCTACAGGGATCCCCATCGCATATGCACTCATCGTGATTTAATCGCTGACCTCGTCTCGGAGTTCCAAGACGCGCGCGGCGTGGAACTCCAGGAGTCGTTCGGCGGATGGGCGATTCAGGGAATCGACCTGCCACTCAGCATCGCGCGAGACCTTCGCGCGCGCGCGGCGCGCGAACGCACTACACAATTCGCGCTTGGGCTCGCAGCGCTCGGCAGAGCGTTGTCGATCGAGCACGACGCGAAGGACCTCATCGTATCAACACACGTGGCGAACCGCTCCGTGCCGCGCAGCGAACAGATCGTCTGTGCCACGTATAACACCGTGCCGATTCATATCGCACCGCGGGGCGATGATCTCGATGCGTGGGTCGCGGCGTCGAAGTCTGCCGCAGTGCGTGCGCTGCGACGTCAGTCGCTGCCATTCTCGATGGCGCGTCAGGCACTGGCGGAGATCCTGCCGCCCGGCATGCTGCTGCGCGTCATGATCGACTTCGACGCGCATCCGTTCCTCGCATTCGTGATCCCTGGCATCGAAATCCACGAGGCTTTCACTTGGAGCCGGAAGCGCATCGCCGAAAGCGTTTACGCGCCTACGTACGCGACCTCATCGGTTCCGTGGCCTGCGGCGATCACGCTGTCATTCCGCGAAACATGGG
>JBAVBF010000155.1:0-4654 GCA_049586115.1 Thermoanaerobaculia bacterium
TCCTCGGCCTTCTTCTTCGTATCCGAGGCGTGAATGGCCGCGGTTCCAATGCCGAATACCGCGATGAGCGTCAATACTGCGACTCTCGATTTCATCGTTACGTGTCCCTCCGTCCGCCGAAGCGGGAGCAGATGCTGAGCCAAGAACGATGAATGACGGATAAACGAGGTCATCGCGCGCGGAGAGCGTATTGCGGATTTCCAGGCGCCTTCCGTTCAATCGTCAGGACGATGACTCCGGTGTCCGGCGGCGGGGCGGAAACGAAGCCGATCGCATCCGGCGTGGCAGCGACGGCCCTGACCATTTCATCGGCGCTGCCGATCACGCGCGGCGCATTGGCAACACGCCCGCGAAAAACGGCGCCGAGCCACCATTGCGAATAGTCGATGTCCGACATGCGCACGAGGTGATCGAGGAAGAGCCGCCCCTCCGGCGTATCCATCGGCCGCACGAACAGGATGATGCGATGCCCGTTGCGCCACCGGCTGATGTCGCCGAGAAAAATGCGGCGAAGGTCACCCGCGGAAAGGTCGCGCATCGGATTCTTCGCGCTAACCAGCACCGCGACGTTCGCAGCAACCGGTTCCTCTGCCTGCAAGCTCGCGGCGAGGAGGAGGATGGCGACCGTCAGCCGGCACACTCGCATGGCCATCAGAATGAAAAGGAAACCTCGGCGCGGATCAGACTCTCGCGATGCGGCGCGGCAAGTTGTTGCGTTCGAAAGTCCGTCTTCAGCGCGAGCCTGCGGTTGAAATCCCAGCGCACGCCCGCCGACCACGCGTTCTGATTGTGAACATCGCTCAGATACTGCTCCCCCGGCGCAACGTGAAGGTGATCGAGCAGGAAGTACGGGCGGAACGCCTTCAATCGACCGCGCGGCCGCCACGAAGCGAGAACGTACCAGCCTCGGGTGACGAACTCCTGATCCGCGCCGAGCGGCGTGTGAGCCATCCGCGCGTACTCGGCGCGCAGCTCGATGCCTCCGCGAACGAGCGAAGAGTAGACCGTAGCGTCAAGTTCCTGCATCGTCTGGCCCGGGGCACGAATCCGTCCGACATATCCTGCCGCTCCCGCTTCAAACCCGGTGAGCGCATCGGGCGCCATGCGGACGAGAAAGAGTCCAGCGGGCGAGATCCCGTGGCGAAAGAGCGGCTGAATGTCGTCGCGCTCACTTCCGCGCGCGGCGCCAACTCCGACGCCGTATTCGGCGCCGAGCGCGCCGGGAACGCGGCCCGAGGCCCATGCTCCTTCAAAATGCAGCGGCCACGCACCTCCCTGCGATTCGCGGTTGGCGATCGACGGCACGTCGATCGGCGTCTGCAGAAAGCGGCTGCGGTGCTCGCGCTCGTTCCATTGGACGATGCCGGTGTGTATCTGACCGATCTCCAGCAGCAGCCGATCGGAGGGGTTGTAGGCCGCGTAGAAGCGCTCCAGATTCGCATCGAAGCGCGCATCTCTTTCGAGATCGATGTTCTCAGCTTTGCCGCCATGCTGGACGAGCACTTCCGCAAGGAAGGACCAGTCGTTGCTGACGTTTGCGGAGGCGTAAAGGTCCATCTCGCCGCCTTCGTATTCGACGACTCCGCCCTCGGTGGGATGGCTGAGGACGACGTCGGCAAACCCGCCGAGGCGAAAGGCGGGATAGTGAACGGGAGGTGGTGGCGCGTCATCAGCGCGCGCCACGGACGCGAACGCGAGCGCGCCGACGAGCGCAAGTGCGGCGCCGAGAGGCCTCATGGCCGTGAATGTACAGCAGTCGCTCAGTGCCCGCCGAATCGCCATGTGACGCCCGGCCTGATGAGCAGCGCGTGATTGTTGTCGTAGCTGACACCGACCGAGACGAAAAGCTTCTTGCTGACGTGGTAGCGGACGCCGATCATCGCTGATGTTTCACCGCTGGCCGCGAGGTCTGAAATTCTCCGGTAAGTTCGATTTTGAAAACGCCCTGCGGCAAGGGCCGTGCGGTTTCCGTTTCCAGAGGTTGCGATGCCAGGGCGGTTCCGGCCACGAGCAGAAGCAGCGTTGCAGAAAGAATTTTCATGGCAAGGCAACGTAGCCGCTGGCAGATGACGGATGGATGAACTACGAATCCCCGCCGTTCATGATGCGTTTCGGCGAATGAGGGACACTAGTGCGGATGTTTCACTCTGTCCGCGCGCGATTGACGCTTTGGTACACGGCCATCCTGGCGCTGGTCCTCATCATCTTCAGCGCGGTCAGTTACGTGCTGCTGGCGCGCGCAATCCGCGCGGAGAACGATGCGTCGCTGGCCGATACCGCTCATGAATTCGCGGCCGCGTTCGATCCGGCAGATGGTTCGCGCGGCCGCGACGTGCTGCTCGACTTCCGCTACAGCGACCGCCAGATTCTGGTGTTCTCGCCGAAGGGCGAGGTCGTGGCCGGGTCGAACAAGATCGGGCCGGAAGAGCAAATGCGGATTCAGTCGTTCATCCGCGCCGGCGGTATCGGGTTGAAGACGATCCCCGGCGGCGAGGAGGGCGATGGCATTCGCATCATCGCGACGCCCATCAACGTCGTTGGAACGCGCTACACCGTCGTCGTGGCGCGCGAACTCAGCGAGCAGGCGGACCGGTTGGAAAGCGCTGCCCGCGCAGTCTTTTTCGGCATCCCGCTGGCGCTCATCGTGGCCGCGGCCGGCGGATATCTTCTCGCGAGAAAGAGCTTTGCGCCGGTGACGATGATGAGTCTGAAAGCGCGGCAGATCGGCGCGGAGACGCTCGACGAACGCATCGAGATCGGCAACGAGCGCGATGAGCTGGGGTTCCTCGCCGCCACGCTCAACGGTCTGCTCGAACGTCTGCAACTCGCATTCGACTCGCAGCGCCGGTTCATGGCTGACGCGTCGCACGAGTTGCGGACGCCGATCGCCATCATCCAGGGCGAAGCGGACGTCGCGCTCGCACGCGATCGCGATGCCGGCGACTATCGCGAGACCATCGAGGTGATGCAGCGCGCAGCGCGCAAGCTGACGCGCATCGTGCAGAACCTCTTTTTGCTGGCGCGCGGTGACGCCGGCCGCTACCCGATCTCGATGTCGCGCTTCTACGTGGGCGAAGTGGTGGCCGATTGCATCCGCGGCATGCGCAGCGTGGCGCAGGCCCGCGGCGTCGCGCTGAGCTGCTCCGCGCCGGAGGACATCGTCGTCGTCGCCGACGAAGAGCTCATTCACCGCCTGGTCCTGAACCTCGTCGAGAACGCCGTGAAGTTCACGCAACGCGGCGGAACGGTGCATGTCGATGTGGGCGCCGGCGGCGGCAACTGCACGATCCGCGTGGCCGATACCGGTCCCGGGATCGAATCCGCCGATCAGAGCCGGATCTTCGAGCGATTCTTCCGCGGCGACCGGGCCCGTCCTCAGGACGCCGGCGGCGCCGGGCTCGGCCTGCCGATCGCGCGATGGATCGCGGAAGTCCACGGCGGAGAATTGCGCCTGGAACACTCCGACAGTACAGGAACGGTGTTTCTGGCCATCCTTCCGGTCGATCGTCGAAATCCGTGACCGTTCCGACGCGCACAATGCGCGCCGGTTCACCGCCCGTTTAATCCCAGCGGAGCACTCTGCCGCGGTGAACCTATTCTCCGATTACCTCGTGCGGCGCTTTTTCTCTCTCCACTGACGCCGATGCTATTCATCATCGACTTTGACGGCACCGTCGCGCCCACGGACACGGTCGACGCACTCCTCGAGACGTTCGCCGATCCCGACTGGCTCCGCATCGAACAGGAATGGGTGCAGGGCAGGATCAATTCGCGCCAATGCATGGCGGCGCAACTGGCATTGATTTCGGCCGACGAACTGACGCTGCGTACGTTCCTCGAGAGCGTCATGATCGATCCGGCGTTCGCCGAGTTCGTCCGCTACGTCTCTCCGTTCTCCGATCTGGCGATCGTCAGCGATGGTCTCGATTATCCGATCGTGCGCGCACTGCGCAAGAGCGGCATCTCGATTCCCGTTTATGCGAACCGCACCGAGTTTCGCCAGCACGGTGTCGGCATTTCCTTTCCCTTCAGCAGACCGTCATGCACAGTCAACAGCGGCGTCTGCAAGTGCAGCGTCGCACAGACCGTCGATGCCGGACGCGGTCTGACTTCCGTCCTCATCGGTGACGGCCGCTCCGATCAATGCGTGGCCCATCAGGCCGACTTTGTCTTCGCGAAAGGCTCGCTCATCACATATTGCCGCGACAACGGTATCCCTCACACGCCGTTTCAGTCGTTTGCTGATGTTCTCGCCGCGGTCCGGGCGTGGCCTGTGGTGCCCCAGTCCGCCGTAAAGGAGAAGCAATGTCCGTTGGTAGTAGCGTAGACGAGGTTTCCGCCGAGACGGCGGACCTGCTCGATAAAGACAGCCGCTACTGTTCTTATGGCGACACCGTCCATTACGCCGATCCGCCGAAGATCTTCGAGCGCTGCGACGGCAGCTATCTGTTCGACGAGCGCAACACACCGTATCTCGACCTGCAGATGTGGTACTCGGCCGTCAACTTCGGCTACAAGAACCGCCGGCTGAACGATGCCTTGAAGCGGCAGATCGACACGCTGCCTCAACTCGCCTGCCAATATCTTCACAGTGAGAAAGTCGAGCTCGCGGAAGCGCTCTGCAAGGTCATGGAGTTGCGTACCGGCCTGAAAG
>JBAVBF010000156.1:0-15405 GCA_049586115.1 Thermoanaerobaculia bacterium
CGTCGAACGTCACCGTCGCGCCGCGCGCGACCGTCGCCATCGCCGACGTCGTGGCCACCCGCTTCGGCCGCACCGCCGCCACCGGCGCGATTGAAGTCACATTCGACAGCGCCTTCGCGAAGAAGCTGACCGTCAGCTCGCGCACGTTCAACAAGTCGTCGTCCGGCGAGTTCGGCCAGGACATCCCCGCGGTCGATCAATCCACGATTCCCGACGCCGGCAGCACGATCGTCCTCAGCGGTCCGTCCTCGGCCATCGATGCGCGCTTCAACTTCGGCGTCTATGCCGACAGCGCGTCGGCGATTCAGTGGGACCTCGTGCGCGCCGACGGCACCATCGCCGCGTCGAAGGAGATTTCGTACGCCGCCGGAACGCAGACGCAATACGGCGCGTCGACACTCTTCAACACCGGCGCGCAGGACAACGACACCGTGCATGCCAACGTGACGAACGGCCGTGCCGTCGCCTACGGCAGCGTCGTCAACAACGCCTCGGGCGATCCGACCTACGTCCCGGGCCTCATCGCCCTCCCCGACACGCGCATCAACTTTCTCGGCGTGGCCTTCGGCGACAGCGTCAGCGTCAACGTGGCCGACGCAAACCACGACGGCATTCTCGACCGCTCGCTCGACGTCCCCACCGGCAGCTGGCCAGTCTCATTCCGCCTCGTCGTCAACTCCGCCTCACCGGCGACTTTCGAGCTCCTCAACGCTCCGCCGCAACTTCGCTTCTACGACGCCAACGGCGGCCTGACCTTCTGGCCCGACACCTCCTCCGGCGGCACGACACTGAACGTGAAAGTCCGCGTCACCGCCGACGGCGTAACAGAGATCATCACGATCCCGTTCACGCTTCATTAGGCACCCGCGACGCGCTCGCAAAAGGCCGGACGCAAGTCCGGCCTTTTTTCGTCGGACACGAAATCAATAGTGATATCGCGTCTGAAGGAACTCGACTCGATCCTTCGTGACGACGTAGACCAAACGATGCTCCTGAGTCAGGCGTCGCGACCAGGCTCCGGCCGCCAGGTACTTCAGCGGCTCCGGCTTCCCGATTCCCGTGAAAGGATCGCGAAGAATCGCTTCGACGAGATCGAGTGCACGAAGCGCGACCTTCCGTTCGTTCGCAACCCAGAAGCGAAGATCTTCGCGAAATTCAGGATGGAACACCGCGAGGTGCATTGGGACGACCTAATCGCGTTCGGGTTCGTCGAGCCCGAGCTCACGGCGAAGTTTTTCGAGAGGCTCCGGTTTCAGCTTGCGGCCCTGTGATCGTTCGAGGGCCCGGAGAAGCCGCTCGGCATTCTTCGGTGATCTCAAAAGATGAGCGGTCTCGATGAGTCCGCGCAGTTCAGCGAGGGCGATCAATGCGACGTCGCCGCCTTCGCGCCGATGAATGATGACCGGCTCGTTGGAGTCGACTGCTTCATCAAGCAGCGCCTTCAAGTTCGCTCTTGCCTGCGTGTAGGTAGTCTCAGTCATGGCGAGATGTACAGAGAGCATGTACAGGATATTCCAGTGGCGATCGTGACTTGAGTGGAGACGCCAGCGAACTCGCTTACGGCCGTCGCGAGCAGGGAACCCGCACGCCGCGATCTACGCCTTGAGATACGCGCCGAGGACAGCGCCCACGAAGCCGATAAAGCCTGCCAATAATGGAATCCACCAGCGTTTCTCTTTGCTCTGATCCAGAGCACGGGAATGGAGATTGATTGCTGCCTTGACCAAGGTCGAGATTTCCGCACTCCCGAGTGGAACACGCGATATGCGATCTCTCGCGGACTCGGACAGTCCCTGGTAGTCCGCGATGCTGATTACCTTTTCGGAATCGACATCAAAGCGTTTCGGGTGTTGCCGACGCCACACGAGCGATGCCCGGTCTTTAGGCGAATCCAGCCGAAAGAACTCTGGATGCTCTTCAAATACTCGTTTCCAATGGTCTGCCGTCGTCACGTCGCCGGTGATCCTGTCAGCCCACTTATTGAAATCGAGCTTGTAGAACTTATACGTCGCCATTGCCTGGATAGCGGCGATCACGTCGCCAAGTCGCGTTGCGTCGGATAGATACGGTGACTCTTTTTGTTTCGCCATGACGCCTCCATTCAAGCCCGCCCAACTCTGAATTAGATGTTCCCGACTGCGAACGAATAGCGGTTGTCCGACCGCTGCCCGTTGCATAACTTGCTCAGTCTGAGTTGTTTCATGCAGCCTAACAAGATCACCGCCGACCTTTCCGCGCTGCGTATCCGTCGTGCCTGATTCGCAGAATCTTGTCGAATCTTCGGATCCAGAGTGTCGGCTACGCGAACCCAACCCTCCCAAACCGCCGCTTGCCAACCTTCAGCACATAAGACTTCCCGCTCGTTGCATCCAATGTCGCGCGCGGATCGCTGACTTTTGCGTCGTCGATCAGTACGCCGCCTTGCGCGATGATGCGCTGGGCGTCTTTGTTGGATTCGGATAAACCCGCGGCGACGATTACTTTGGATAGCAACTGCGGTTCGGAAGTCGCGGGTAACGTGACCTCCTCCATTTCCGCGGGCGCCTGGCGTTCGCTGAAGACGCGGCGGAAGCTTTCCTCGGCGGCATCCGCGGCGGAGGCATCGTGGAAATCGCGGATGATCGATTTGGCGAGCTCGCGTTTGGCTTCCATTGGATGGAGTGACGACTTCTTTGCGGCTATTTCGGCCGGGGTCAAATCCGTGCAGAGCGTGTAGTACTTCCACATCAGGTCGTCGGAGATCGACATCACTTTGCCGAAGATTGATTGGGGGTCTTCGTTGATGCCGATGTAATTGCCGAGGGACTTCGACATTTTCTCGATGCCGTCGAGGCCTTCGAGGAGCGGCATGGTGATGACCACCTGCGGCTCCTGGCCGTATTCGCGCATCAGGTCGCGGCCGACCAGGAGATTGAAAAGCTGGTCGGTGCCGCCCATTTCGACGTCGCACTTCAGCGCGACCGAGTCGTAGCCTTGCGCCAGCGGATAAAGCAGTTCGTGGATGGCGATCGGCTGGTGCGCATCGAAGCGTTTGCGGAAATCGTCGCGCTCGAGGATGCGGGCCAGCGTGTATTTCGCCGCCAACCGAATCATCCCCTCGGCACCGAGCGCGCCGAGCCACTCCGAGTTGAATCGAATTTCTGTCCTTTCCGGATCGAGGATCTTGAAGACCTGCTGTTTGTACGTTTCGGCGTTCTGCAGGATCTCCTCGGTCGACAGCGCCGGACGCGTGACCTTCTTGCCGGTGGGATCGCCGATCATCCCGGTGAAATCGCCGATGAGAAAGATGACGCGGTGGCCGAGCTGCTGGAAGTGCTTCATCTTTCGGATCACGACCGTGTGGCCGAGGTGGATGTCGGGCGCGGTGGGATCGAAGCCGACTTTGATGGTCAGCGGGTTGCCGCGGCCGAGCTTGGATTTGAGATCGTTGCGTTCGATGAAATCGACCGTCCCCTTGCCGAGGAAGTCGAGCTGTTCGTCGAGAGTCATGGCGCGTCATTGTAGCGGCTCGGAATTTGACATGACCCGCGGCCGTCTCTAAACTCCGCGAACTCTGATGAACACCAACTTCGCTCACGCGCCGCACCACCAGCATCACCATCACGTGATGTAGGGGTGCCGCACGAGCCCCGATCGGACAAGGGGCGCTCAGCGAACGGAAGCCGGCTGAAATCAACCTCTTCTCCGATGCGGGGAAGAGGTTTTTGACTTTATGGCCGCGAAACCGAGATATCCGACAGGCGTTCACCCGTTGCTGCGCGAAGAGACCGCGCGCCGGCGCCGCATCGAAGCGCGCTTCGTCGACGCGTTCGGCGCAGCCGGCTTCGAAGAGGTCGTGCTACCGATCATCGACTACGTCGAGCCGTACGCGTCGCTCGTCGACAGCGCGGCGGCGAAGCAGAGTTATCGATTCGTCGACCGCGAAGGCGACCTCGTGGCCATCCGCGCCGACTTCACGCCGATGCTGGCGCGCGCTCTGGCGCCGTCGATCGCCGATGGCGATCTGCCGCTGCGGCTCTTCTACCGAGGAGACGTGATTCGCGTGGAGGCATCGCGGCTGGGGGCGAATCGCGAGCTGTTCCAGATCGGCGCGGAAATCGTCGGCGACGATTCGGTCGACGCGGATGTGGCGATGTTGCGGCTCGCGTCAACGCTCGTTCCGAATCCCTCCATCGTCTACAACGACGTCTCGATCGCCGCGGCGCTCATCGCGCAGTCGGATGCCGTGCGCGAGGCGCTGGCGGCGAAGAGGATGACCGTGAGCGTTCCGGCGGCGTTGCGAGCCATTGTCGGAAAGCTGATCTCCGGCGAGGCGGCCATTGATGACGTCGCGCCGTTTGCACCCGAGGCCGCGGCGAGGTTGTGCGCGATCGGCGATGCGCTCGGCGCGGACGAAGTTTTCTCGCTGCACCTCGACGACATCGACGGCGATTCCGGCTACTACACCGGCCTGCGATTCCGCGTCTACGCCAACGGCGCGAAGGTGGCGCAGGGTGGACGCTACGACACTCTCTACGAACGCTTTGGCCGCCGCGCCGCCGCGATCGGATTCACGTTCACCATCGACGATCTGGACTGACCATGCGCCTTGCCATTCCCAAAGGACGTTTGCAGGATCCCGCGCTGGCCGTTTTCGCCGGCGCCGGCTACGACGTGCCCGATGACGCCGATCTCAAAACGCGGCGGTTGGTCTTCGACCGCAGCGGCATCGAGTGGATTTTCGTGAAGGACTGCGACGTGCCGGTGTACGTCGAGCACGGCGCCGCGGACGCCGGCATCGCCGGGCTCGATCAGATTCTCGAGCACGAATGCACGGCGTACCAGCCGGTGGAGTTTCCGTTCGGTCGCTGCAAGATGATGCTGATCGCTGCACCCGGCGCGCCTGCTCTCACCAAAGTGGCCACGAAGTATCCGCGCATCACGCGGCAGTTTCTCGATGCGCGCGGCGTGCGCGCGGAGGTCGTGCCGCTGGGCGGTTCAGTGGAGCTGGCGGCGGTGCTGAAGTTGACGTCGCACGTGGTCGATCTCGTCGAGACCGGCGAGACGGTGCGCGTCCATCATCTGGAGTTGCAGGACGTGATCGCGGAGATCTCGCCGCGGCTGATCGTCGGGAAGACGTTTTATCGCACGGAGCCGAAGCTCGTGCGCGAGCTGATTTCGCGTGTGGAGGCGAAGCTTTGAACCACAAAGACACAAAGGACACAAAGAAAATCTCTTCGTGCTCTTTGTGCCTTTGTGGTGAAACGGTTTTGGGAGATTGTCATGCTGACTGACGCGATCAATACAGCCCTGCGCGAGCTCGAAGCGCGCCGCGGCGCGTCGAATGAGAATGCGATGCGCGTGGCCGCGGAGATGATCGCCGGCGTCCGCGCGCGCGGCGATGCCTTTGTACGCGAGCAGATCGAACTGTTCGACAACGTCGCCATCGATGACATCCTCATCACACCGCGCGACGTATCGATCGATCCGGCCGTGCGCAACGCCATCGAGCTGGCCATCGAACGGATCGAGGCGTTTCACCGTCCGCAACTGCCGCAGTCGTATCGGTGGAACGCGATCGAGCATCGCGTCCGCCCGCTGCGCCGCGTCGGCATCTACGTGCCCGGCGGACGCGCGGTTTACTTGTCAACGCTGATCATGTGCGCGGTCCCGGCGCGCATCGCCGGAGTCCGCGAGCTGATCGTGATCACGACGCCATCCGCCGCCTCCCGCGATGAGCTCCACTACGCGTGCTCCCGCCTCGGCATCACCGCGATCTACCAGTGCGGCGGCGCGGCAGGAATCGCTGCCGCGGCGTTGGGAACGGAGTCGCTGGAGCGCGTCGACAAGATCGTCGGACCGGGCAATCAGTACGTGACCGCGGCGAAGGCGCAGCTGGTCGGAACCGTCGGCATCGACATGACCGCAGGTCCGACGGAGTTGGTCGTGATCGCGGATGAGTCGTCGAACGTCGCGTGGGTTCAGGCCGATCTCGACGCGCAGGCGGAGCATGGACCCGACTCGGCGGTGATCTGCATTTCGATCGGATGCTCGCTCGACGTTCGTGCGACGTTGAATTTTGAGGTTGCTACTGTTGACGATGCGATCGCTCTTGCGGACCGCATTGCCCCCGAGCATGTTTCGATTCACGCACGCGGAGCCGCGGGGCTCGCGGAGAGGCTGGAGAACTGCGGCGCGATTTTCTGCGGACCGTTTTCGCCGGTTGCGGCGGGCGATTACGTGGCCGGTCCCAATCACGTGTTGCCGACCGGCGGAAGCGCGCGCTTCTTCTCGCCGCTCGGTGTGTACGACTTTGTGAAACGGTCGAACGTCATTGCGTTGAGCAGCGACGAGTTGGCGGAAATCAGCGATGCCGGCGAACGGATCGCCGCATTCGAAGGGCTGCCGAAACATGCGGCTTCGATAAGCATCAGGAGGACGTATGTCGCGTGATGTCGTTGCGGCAATGACCGCATACACGCTGGAACTTCGCGAGGCGGAGATCAAGCTCAATCAGAACGAGGGTCCGGTCGATTTTCCGCGCGAGCTCAAGGAACAGATCCTCGCGCACATCGTCGAACGTCACTGGAACATCTATCCCGATTTCGAATCGATGCACCTGCGCGGCGCTCTGGCGAAGGTGCACGGCTACGAGACGGACAACGTGCTTGTCGGCAACGGCTCGAACGAACTGCTGGCCGCGGCGGTCCCGACCTTCGTCGGACCGGGCACGCCGGTCATCTATCCGAAGCCGAGCTTCGCGTTGTACGAAAAGCTGATCGCCGTCGCGGGAGGAATCGCGCTGCCGATTCCGGTCGATCCGACCACCGGCCTGCTCCCGCTCGACGCGATGCTGCGCGCGATCGAGCGCTGCGACAACGCCATCGTCATCGTCTGCTCGCCGAATAATCCGACCGGCGGCATCCTGCCGGACGGCGGCGTCGACGCGCTCCTCGCGACCGGCGCGACGGTGCTCTTCGATCGCGCGTATGGCGATTTCGCCGAGGATTCGATGCCGGCGCTACATGACCGGCTGGTCACGTTCTCGACATTTTCGAAAGCGTGGGGACTGGCGGGATTGCGCGTCGGCTGGCTGGCGTCGACCGCATCGACCTGCCGCGAGATCCGCAAAGTGAAACTCCCCTACTCGCTCAACATCGTCAGCGAGGCGGTGGCCGCGACCGCGCTGGAACATCCCGAAATTCGCTCGCGCAACGTCGCCAACACGATCTCCGAACGGGCGCGCGTCTTCGAGGCGATGGAGAAAATCGAAGGTGTGACCCCATTTCCATCGCACTCGAATTTCATCGCCTTCACCACACGGCGCAATGCGAAAGACGTCTTCAACGAGCTGCATGCGCGCGGCATCCTGATCCGCGACATCAGCGCCGCCGTTTCGAACGCGCTGCGCGTTTCCATCGGAACTACCAATCAAAACAACGCGTTCCTGGAGGCACTCACCTCATGCGTGTAGCCACGATCACCCGCACCACGAAAGAGACGAACGTCGCCGCGACCGTGAACCTCGACGGTGACGGCACGCACTCGCGCATCGAAACGCCGGTCGGATTTCTCTCGCACATGCTCGATGTGATCGCCCGCCACGGCCGCGTCGATCTCGACGTGGTCTCCACCGGCGACACGCACATCGACTATCACCACACCGTCGAAGACACTGCCCTCGTCCTCGGCGAAGCCTTCGCCCAGGCCCTCGGCGACAAGCGCGGCATCCGCCGCTTCGGCCACGCGTACGTGCCGCTCGACGAAGCGCTGGCGCGCGTGGTCGTCGATTTCGCGGGACGCCCGTATCTCGTTTTCGAAGTGCCCATCGACCGCGAGATGCTGCTGATCCACAAAGATTTTCCCTTCGCGCTGGTGGAAGAGTTTTTCAAGTCGTTCGCGAACAAGTGCGCGTGCAACATCCACATCGACCTGATCCGCGGCCGCAACGGACACCACGCGGCGGAGTCGATCTTCAAGGCGTTTGCGATCGCGCTGCGGGAAGCGAAGGCCGTGGTGGGTTCGGACATCCCGTCGACCAAAGGTGTGATTTGAAACGTCGCCGCCGAGCCTCACAAGCACAGACAAGAGTGTCTGTGCCACACGCAGCAGCGTGCTTGGCAGAATCTCAGCTCATTGCAGCAGCCAATGTGGCACAGACACTCTTGTCTGTGCTGCGCGGCGCGAGCCGCGCATAAGTCATGAAGACGACGCTGATCGATTCCCCCGTCGCAAACGTCGCCAACATCGCCCGCGCATTGCGAACGGCCGATGCGGAATTGGAAGTCACGAGCGATCCGATGACAATCGCGAACGCGCAAAAGCTGGTCCTCCCGGGTGTCGGATCGTTCATCGCCGCGATGCAATGGCTGACGACGAACGCGATCGATGACGCCATCCGCGAAGCTGTCAAACGCGGCGCATCACTCCTCGGCGTCTGCGTCGGACACCAGCTGCTCTTCGACGTTTCTCACGAGATGGGCAGTACGCCAGGCCTCGGCCTGGTGACAGGCGTGGTGAACAAATTCGACGGCATCCTCCCCGTCCCGCAGATTGGCTGGAACCGCGTCGCCGCAAACGGTCCATTGTTCGAAGGCGTCGAGAATGGCGTCTTCTATTTCGTCAACTCGTATGCGGCCGTGAATGCCTCGGACGAGATCGCTCGCGCTGACTACGGCGGAGCATTCACCGCCGCGGTGCAGCGCGAACGCATTTTCGGCGTTCAGTTTCATCCCGAAAAATCGTCGACAGCCGGACTGCGCGTGTTGAGGAACTTCATCGCATGGACGTGATCCCGTCCCTCGATCTCCTCGGCGGCAATGTTGTGCGCCTGCTGCGCGGTAACTTCGCGAACGTCACGACCTACGGCGATCCGGAGACCGTTCTCGATTCGCTCAACGTTCCGCGCGGATCGCGTCTCCACATCGTCGACCTCGAAGCATCGCGTAGCGGACATCCCGTCGAGACGGACATCGTGCGGCGGCTGGCAACGCGCGGACTGCGCATTCAGGTTGGCGGCGGCATTCGCTCGCTCGCCGACGCGCGCACGTGGATCGATGCGGGAGCGGAGAAGGTCGTCATCGGCACAATCGCCGCGGATGCGCCCGAAGTCCTGCGCACGATCGTCGACGACCTCGGCGCGGAGCGCGTCATCGCCGCGATCGACGTTCGCGACGGCATCGTGCGCGTGGGCGGATGGGAGCGCGATGCGAAGTCGTCGCTGGCCGAGGTGCTGAGCCGCGTCGAGGAGCTGGGTATTCGTGAAGCGCTTATCACCGACATCAGCAAAGACGGCGCGATGCGTGGGCCGTCGTTCGCGCTCTATCGCTCGCTTCGCACGAAGCTGCGCATCATCGCCTCGGGTGGTGTTTCGGCGATCAGCGACGTCGTGTCGCTCGGCCGCATCGCGAACGTCAGCGGCTGCGTCATCGGACGGGCGTTGCTCGATCGCCGCATCGGTCTGACTGAGGCAAGAGCGCGCGTGGCGATAACGAATGCGATTCCGGAACGCGTTATCCCGTGTCTCGACGTGCGCGACGGTCGCGTGGTGAAGGGCGTGAACTTCGTCGACATCCGCGATGCCGGTGATCCGGTCGAATGCGCGATGCGTTACGAAGCCGAGGGCGCGGACGAGTTGGTGATCCTCGACATTTCGGCGACGGATACGAACCGCAGCACGGCGCTCGAGACGGTGCGGCGCGTCTCCGAGTCGCTCTTCATTCCGCTCACGGTCGGCGGCGGCGTGCGGAGGATCGAAGATTTCCGGGCGCTGCTCCGCGCCGGTGCGGACCGTGTGGCGATCAACACGGCCGCCCTGCGAAATCCGCAACTCATCGCCGATTGCGCGCGCGAGTTCGGCGTGCAGGCGGTCGTGCTCTCCTGCGATGCGAAGCGAACCGGCAATCATTTCGAAGCGATGGTGCGCAGCGGCAAGGACTCGTCCGGTATCGACGCCGTCGAATGGTGCCGGCGCGCCGAGGAGTTGGGGACGGGCGAGATCCTGCTGACGTCCGTCGACCGCGACGGCACGAACAGCGGCTACGACATCGAACTGCTGCGCGCCGTCACCAGCGTCGTAAAAATCGGCGTGATCGCCTCCGGCGGCGCCGGCAGCGTCGAACATTTCCGCGACGCCATCGAAGCCGGCGGCGCGCGCGCCGTCCTGGCCGCATCGCTCTTTCACGATCGCCGCCTCTCGATCGGCGACGTCAAACAATTTCTGGCAAGCGAAGGGATACCTGTCCGATGAAACTCACTCCCGCCATCATCCAGGACGCGCGAACCGGCGAGGTGCTCACGCTCGCGTACATGAACGACGAAGCGCTGGCGAAGACGCGCGAGACCGGCGAGACGTGGCTTTGGAGCCGCTCGCGCAACGAGCTGTGGCACAAAGGCGCGACGTCCGGCAACACGCAACGCGTCGTCGCCATCAGCGAGGACTGCGACAGCGACGCGTTCATCCTGAGCGTCATCCCAAACGGACCGGCATGCCATACCGGCGCGCGGTCCTGCTTCACCGGCGTCCCTCCGCGCACGCTCGACGGACTGATGAACGTCCTGCGCGACCGCCGCGAAAAACGTCCCGAAGGTTCCTACACCGCCAAACTCTTCACCGGCGGACGCGGACGCATCGCAAAAAAAATCGGCGAAGAAGCAACGGAAGTCGTCATCGCCGCATTGAGCGAAACACGCGACCGGATGATCAGCGAAATCGCCGACCTCGTCTTCCACGTCAGCGTGTTGATGGCAGACGAAGGGATCGCGTGGTCCGAAGTCGAAGGGCAACTGGAGCGGCGGAAGACGGAACGGGGCTGATCACGCGTATCCGTTACCCTTCCTCGAATCTCATCGACATTTTCCGGTGTGCCCCGCTGCGTCGAGATCGACGGCTTCGGACGCGGTCAAGGCACGGTTGAAGAGCTCGATCTCGTCGATTGTGCCGGCCCAGAACACACCACCCAGCCCGGCTGACCGGGTGGCAACGCGAAGCGGCGACGAGTTCGTGATCGATCCGAGTAGCAGCGGACCCGTATTCGACGCCGCCGGGGTGGCATCGATGAACCAGTGGATGTTCGCCGTCCGCGTGACGATTACGACGAGGTGGTGCCAATTCCCATCCGCGACCACAACGTCCGTTATGTAGTTCGCGAACTGTCCGGCGACGGCGAGCTGCAGCCCGGGCTTACCGCCTTGGAGAAACAGTCCGTAGCCAGTGAGCGGCGCGGCCGTTCTCTTGTCGAGGATCGTGCCGTTGCTCTGCGTCGTCTTCAGCCAGGCGTCGATGCTGAAGTTGCCGCCATCGAAGTTGAGCGCCGGATCGTTGGCAACCTCGACATATTGATTCGTGCCGTTGAACTGTAATGCGCCATGAACCACTCCGGAAACGGGCGCGGGTCCTGTCAGGCTGCCGACTGCTCCCGGATGAGGTGTGCCAGTGAGAGAAGTTTGCGTTGGCTGACCCGCGCTATCTAGATTGACGATTGTCGCCCCGGAGAGCTCGTCGAATGGCCACCATGCACTCAGATTCGCCGGCACTGCCGAGCAGATGGGAGTATGAATCGGCGTGTCGTCGAAGAGGTTGCGCGGGTAGAGCTCAAACCCTGACCACATCACCAACGCGACGCCAGGCAGGCGGTTTGGCTGCCCATACTCAAAATCCTCGTCGCGGGGACGGTGATGGATCGACGACATGTACCAGATGGTGATGTCGGTATTCGTAATCGGTTCGGCAGGAGTGATGTACGGCGCGCCGGCCCCTTCGAATCCGGAGATGTAAGTGTCCTCGATCGGGTTTTCATGCGTCACCCAGAAGTCGTGATGCGTGAAATCCTCAAAGTGCCGGGCGGTGCCGGCCTGAAGAGGCATGAGGTCGTAGCTGATCGGGTGTCCCTGCGCGTTCGTCAGGAGCTGATTAGAGATATTCAAATGGGTGAACTTGAGATCGTCCCGGTCGACACCGCCCTCGAAGCCGCCGTTGAAGGGAAACATCGGATCCGTTGCCGTTCCAAACGAGTTGGTGTCGCTCTCGGCATGCTCCATGACCATTACGGTATTGTGAGCCGCACCGCCCAGGTCAACGTTCACACGCCAAAGGGCGTCGTGCATGTGCGCTACGAGAGGCAGATTCGGGTTGTTGTAACCAGTGCTGCCAAGGCGGCCAGTGATCACACCATCGTCCCGGAAGGTGTATTCCGTGATGTACTCGTAATTTCCCGAGTCGTACGTTGCCCATAGCACCAACTCCTGGCCGCGCCGCGTATGACGATCGCTGGTCCACGCCACGCCTCGGTCACGGATCTCCTTCACGAGTACTCTCCGGCTGAAGGTCGAATCATTTGGCGAGACGACCGCCGGGGCAGGGATCGTTCCGCAGGCGCCCGCGTCGTCCGGGATCGCGGTACTGAGCACTCCGCCGTGAAGATCCGTCAGCCGGGTGGAATCGATGTGGTACGGCACAAAGATGTCCGAAAGACCCGTTGGACCGAGCACTTGAAGGGCATTGCCCCAGGTGAAGGGCGGTTTGCGCCAGAGGAACGCTGCCTCGATTCTCAGGCCGCGATCGTGGTTCTCCGACCAAACGATCCCCCAGGCAGTCTCGCCGGGACCGTTCGCGGGGAACTTCTGAAAGATAACCCGCTGCGGCTCGTATTGCGTCGTTGTCGCCGGAAGGCACGGCTGAGAATACGCAGCGCAGGAAACCAGCAGAATCGCCAGAAAGACGGGCGTCGCTCTCATGGCATCTCTCCCTGCGGGACATGCTCGATGAGCACCTTCTCGTCGGTGAGGTCGGCAACAACCACGGCATGGACATCCAGCGGCCGTTGTCCGACTCGGAAAAGCAGATGCGCGAGCCGGTGACCGAAGAGCGGATCTTTGGGACCCGCGGTCGAGGCCAGGATGGCGTCCGTAGCGAGTTGTGCGCCGAAGGGCTCGAGCATCGGTTTCAGCCGCGCGTCGGCGAGCGCGAGCGCTGCTCCGCGCGCGACTTCCTGCGCAGTAAGCGACACTGGAAAGTGTGGCAACTTCTCAAGTCGGGCGACGTTGCGACGGACGAGGTTCACATCGACGCGGATGCCAAGATCGCCCGCGTACCGATAGTAGGTGACCAGCGCGTGCCGTTCGAAGATGTTGGCTGCCTCGGCGCGCGTGTCGCGAAATACGACGACCGCCGCGAGGAACGTGCGAACGTCGGGCAGCAACTTTTCCGAGGTCAGTGCATCGCGAGCGATGCCGATCGCTAGCTCCCGCTCTGCGGCCGTGAGCGGATCCGAGGCCGCCGCAATACGCCGCAACGCGCTCAGGTCGGGGACTGCGGGATCCAGCGATTGCGCAACGGTGTACGAGGACGACAGAAGAACGAGCGTAACCGCGATCAATATCCGCACTTGTGTCTAAGGAGGTGTGCGCGGCCGACATACTCCTACCTCCAATTATGGAACTTCGGTACATGCTGCCGAACGCGCGGCAGAACGGACACGAATCGTCGCGAAACTTTTGATTGCTCGAATCGTGATCGTTAGTGGAGCTGAACGGGATCGAAACATCATCCTGAAAATCGGAATCATCGCCTCCGGCGGCGCGCGGAATCGTGGCACTGCGAGCCTCTGTTCGTTCGAGCATGCGCGGCATCGCGATTTTTTCGGGAGTGGTCCTGTTGACGATTGTTGCCAGCGGACAGGCGATGGAAAACGGGATCATAGCGAAGGCGGTAAAGCCGGTCGCGCTGGCGGCGGCTCCGGTGAGCGTCGCGTTGCGAGGTCCTGCCCTTGCAGCGCGTGTCGATGCGGGACGCCGGCTCTTTCTCGTCGTCAGCGATCTGCGCGCGAGCGAGCAGCCTGGAGCCGGCTATCGCGTCTATCTCGATCTGCCGCGGGACATGAAGGCTTCCGGCCGCGAGCGGTATTACGCGGGCGACATCAACTTCTACAACGCGCTCATCGGCGGTGTCGGATCTGCAGACAGTACCTTCTCGTTCGACATCACCGAGGTGGCGCAGTTCCTTCGCAAGCAGAAGCAGTTGTGCGAGACGACCACGGTCACGTTCATCCCCGACGGCCGGCCGTCCGCGAAGGCAAATGCGGTGGTGCACCGCGTCGAAATCGTCGAACAGTAGTTTTCGATTGACGATTGCCCGGGACGGCGTTACGTTAAAGCCTCAACTCATTTCATCCACCCGAAAACGTCTGCAGGAGAGGAGATCACGCATGCCCTTTTCACGCCGTACGTTCGTCCGAGGCGCCGCCGCAATCCCGTTTGCGGTCTGGCTGGAGCAGCAAGCCTGGGCCCAGACCGTTTCCATTCGCTACGACGCCACCAGCGCCAATGGCCAGGCCATGTTGAAGATTTACGCCGGCGCCGTGAAGAAGATGATGGACGGGGCGCAGATCAAAGAGGGCAACCCGCACAGCTGGGTCTTTCAGTGGTACACGCACTTCGTCCGCCGCGACCGCACCAAGGCGGGCGAGCTGGCGCGGATCTATCCGAACCTCACGCCGCCGAACGACGTCTGGAAAGCACTGGCCACCGAAGTCTGGAACACCTGTCAGTCGCACATGGGGCAGAACGAGAACTACTTCCTGCCGTGGCACCGCATGGTGGTCTTCTATTTCGAAGAGATCATCCGCAACGTGTCGGGCGTCCCGAGCTTCACGCTTCCCTACTGGAACTACACCGTCAAGGGTACGCAGCATGGTGTCATCCCGCCCGAGTTCCGCAAGAAGGGCGACGCGACGTTCGGTTCGCTGTACATCGAGAAGCGCAATCCCGGCGTCAACAGCGGCAACTCGATCAGCAAGGGACTCAGTCCCGATCCGATCAACCTCGATTCGTTCAAACAGTGCAACTACCAGGGCAACGGTTCCTCAATCCTCGGCTTCTGCCGCGACATCGACGCGAATCTGCACGGCCAGGTGCACGTGAATACGGGCAACAGCGTCAACATGGGCGACGTCCCGTGGGCCGCGGGCGATCCGATTTTCTGGCTCCATCACTGCCAGATCGATCGCCTGTGGGCGAGCTGGAACGCGGCCGGCCACACGAATCCCTCGGACAATCCGTTCCTGATCAAGACCTTCACATTCGCCGACGGCAAGGGCAACAAGGTCATCGCGAAAATCGGCGACGTCCTCAACATCGCGAATATGAAGTACCGCTATGACGCTCTCGAAACGGTGCCGAAGTGCTCGATCGGCCTGCCGACAGCAGCCGCCGCCGCGCCGCGCAGACTGGTCGAGAAGAAGTCACCGATTCCGCTCGGCCCCGGACCGGTGCGCCAGAAGCTGGAAGCGCCTCCGAGCCCGACGGCGTCCGTGCCGCTCGGCGACCGCATCGCCAAGCTTGCGCCGAACAAGAAGCTCTTCCTGGTCGTCAGGAATCTCCAGGCGAAGTCACAGCCCGGCGTCACGTACAACCTCTATCTCGAATTGC
>JBAVBF010000157.1:0-8174 GCA_049586115.1 Thermoanaerobaculia bacterium
CAACTTCCCGGAGCCCGAGCCCGTCATCATCGGCTGGACGAAAACGAACAACCAGAAGGCCATCAACCTCCACGGATGGGGGCTGTGGACTGCGCTGACCGAGGAAACGACGCCGGGTGGTATGCGCGTCTTTGAAACGTGGGCGGCTCCGGATGATCTGTTCACTGCGAGCGCCACGCCTTCGCCGATGGCCGTGGAGCAGACGCCGCGGCTTACGCATCGATTGAAGCAACCGCGCCAGTTCGAGCACGGCGGCCGGAAACTTCTGCTGGCGTCGCCTGCCGCCACCGCCAACCCCTTCAGCATTCAGGTGCTGGTCAAGTACGATCCGACTGCCGGCGATCACATTACGAAGAACAATCTCTTCTCGGCGTCAAACCTCACCGGCATGCTGAACGCTGGGAAGGCGGCGGTTCCCGATTTCCCCAACCCGGCCATCTCCCTCAAGCCGGTGTACTACCCGCTGACCACGACACCGGGTGGCGGACAACGCTACTTTCTGCTTCCGACGTGGCCTGGATCGCCGGCGCTGACGTTCAACAGCGCGAAGAACATGTGGGTGTCCAAGCCCTTCCCGAACTCCCTCTGGAAGCAGTGCGTGTGGATCGACATTCAGGCGAAGGGTAAAGGCACCGGCAACGGCGGAGTCGATACGACGTGCGCCAGCAATGGCTCATCCCGCACGCCTGCGAACACTTACAGCGTCGATGACTTCATCCACTTCCAGATGACAGCCGCGGAAGCCGCCGCTGCGAATCCGCCCGCACAGGCAGGCGACTACGCGGTGCTCGTGGCCATGCACGTCACGTCGCGCGAGATCACGCGCTGGACGTGGCAAACGTACTGGTGGGTTCCGAATCCCGACAGTCCCACCGCCCCGAGCTCGCCCGCCATCGCGGCCGACCGGCCGCCGCAACTCACGGGTGCTCCGCGCAATTACGCGCACTGCACCGGCTACGATTTTGCGAATCCGGCTACGCCGCTGACGGGCGGCAACAACAATGGGCAATCGATCTACTGCTTCAATCCTTACCTCGAAGCGCCGTTCAGTCCGCCCGTTCTGCCCGACTCCATCCCCGGCAATACGATGAACGCCGGCAAGCCGGTCAAGACGCCGAACGACGTTGGCGCGCAGACGAACTGCATGAGTTGTCACGGCCAGGCCAACTGGAATCCCAACAACGTGGCGAATGCTCCCGACTACACGGGCGACCGCTACATCGATATGAACTCGCCGCAGTTCAAGGGAACCCTGAAAGTCGACTTCCTCTGGTCGATTCCGGGCAACGCGCACTGACGGCAGACGAACGGACGCCGGCCTCGCTTCGGGGCCGGCGTCCTTATCGCGTCATCCGCCGCACGCCGTTCGGCGTCGCGATCAGCGCCTCGGACGCTTCGATCGGAAAGAATCCCGTCTCGACGACACCGGCAAGCTGACCAATCTCCGCGACGACGTCGGCGATGTCGCGACCCTCAGAAACGCGAATGTCGAGGATGCGATGTCCTTCATCGGTAACGCGCGGTTGCCCATCGCGAAGGCGGAGCACGGGATTCAAGCCGAGCGACGCGAATCGCGCGTGTAGCACATCAAGCGCGAACGGAGTCACCTCGACTGGGAGAACTCCGACGCCGAGCCGGGCAACGACTTTCGATTCGTCGGCGATGACGATGAATCGTTTCGCCTGCTGCTCCACGATTTTCTCGCGCAGCAGTGCGCCGCCGCGGCCTTTGATCAGGCGGAGTTGCGCGTCGATTTCGTCGGCTCCGTCGATTGCGAGGTCGAGCGGCGCGATCTCCGCCAACGCGAACAGCGGGATGTTCAGCGACCTGGCCTGCTCGTCGGTCTGACTCGACGTGCAGGTGCAGCGGATGTCGCGTAGCTCGCCGCGCGCGAGCGCGTCGCCGAGCAGCGTTACGAATTCTTTCGCCGTGCTGCCCGTCCCGAGGCCGAGCGACATGCCGCTAAAAACGAAACGGAGCGCCTCACGCCCCGCTTCGATCTTCTGCTGCACGGCATCCATGAATGCCGAGTGTATCCGCGACTATGTTCTTCGTGCGAGAGCGACCACTGCCAGCATCGCCGCGAGCATCATCAGCGCCCAGGTGCTGAGTGCCGGAATCTGGCTGCCCGGCAGAATGGGCACGCTCTTCGTGCTGCTGTTGTTCGCCGGATTCGTGTCCGTCGTCGCACTGCTGACCGTGGCCGTGTTCGAGAGCGTTCCTGCGGAGACCACCGGTGGCGCGATGATGCTGAGAGTGATGACCGGCGCGGCGCCGATGGGAAGCGTGGGCACGGTGCAGGTCACGACGCCAGCGACGTTGTTGCACGTCCAGCCGGAACCCGTGGCGCTGACAAAGGTCGAGCCGGCCGGCAGCGTGTCGGTTACGGAGACCGTGTTTGCCGGCGACGGACCGGCATTCGAAACGGCCAGCGTGTAGGTGATTGGATTGCCGCCAAACGCGTTCGGAGAACTGGTGTTTTTAATAATCGACAGGTCGGTCGATACGGCGAAGTTCGTCACCTGTCCGAGCTCCGTGTTCGACAGGCATTGCGTCGTATTGGCCGGTAGCAGCGCGAGTGCCGCTGCTTTTGCGGCGGCCGCGGCCTTCGTTCCCGAGCCCGTAGCGAAGTTCAGGATCGACTTCGTCTGTCCGGGTGCGAGAGTGATCGAGTACGTCCAGTACGGGTTGTCGTTTCCGTTCGCGAAAAAGATGTTCGAGAGCGGCGTCGGTGCGCCAGTTCCCTGCAGCACGTGACCGATTCGCGGATCGCTCGACGTCGTGCCGGAGAAGTTCTGGAACGTCGCGACCCAGGTATCGGTGACCTGCGCGGCGTTGTCGCCGCTGGACGAGCCGGTGATTACCGTGTTGCTGTCTGATCCCAAGTTGTTCGCCGTGGTCATCGTGAAGGTCACCGGTGCCCCGGAGGTGTTCGTGAACAAGTCCATCCAGCGAATGAACGTATCGTTGGTGGGGACGAAAACCTTTCGCTGGACTGACAGCGCGCCGATCGTCTTCGCCGGAAAAACCAGCTGGCGATTCGTGCATGCGGGGATGGCCGGGACCGTTGCGTCGAACACGGGAGTTGCGCCGGTCTGGTAATAGAAGGCGTACGCAGGATCGCCCACCACACACGGCCCTGGCGCATTGGTGAGGCTCACGCAAAGCGAGTTGTAGCCATCAAACATGTCGTCCAACGCCGAGGTTGTCGTTCCGCCGTTGAGTGTGGACGCTACAACCGGCGCGGCGTAACTCGCTTCGGAGGCGCCCGCGGAAGCCGATGATCCCGAGGAAAACGGCGCGAACGCAGTGATGTTCGTGTCGATCATGTATTGAAGGCCGGAGGCGTCCACCAGCGTGATGCTTCCGGTACCGGTGGCGTGCGGATGGAGGCGACCGGAAGAGCCGGCGCCTGTTTGCACAGCATGCCGGTGGGCTTTTTTTGCTTCGTTCTTCGCATGGTTGCCGGATGCGGAAAACGCGCGCAACGTCGCGGAACGATCGGTAACCGAGATGTCGGCGCTCAGAACCGAGGCCGAAAGAAACACCACCACCGCTGCCAGTACTTTTTTCACAGAGACCTCGATTTGGATTGGAGAGAAGCTACCCGCTGAGACGATCGTCGCGAAGTTTAACCTCACGCGAGTCGAAGTTGCTAATGCACCGAAAAGAAACGGAGCGCGTTCGCGCTCCGTTTCCCGATCTTCGTGACTACATTCTTCGCGCCAGAGCGACCACGGCGAGCATTGCCGCGAGCAGCATCAGCATCGTGGTGCTCAGCGCCGGGATCTGACTGCCCGGCAGGATGGGGACGTTCTTCGTGCTGCTGTTGTTCGCTGGATTCGTGTCCGTCGTCGCGCTGCTGACCGTGGCCGTATTCGAGAGCGTCCCGGCGGAGGCCACCTGCGGCGCAATGATCGTGAGGTTGATGACCGGCGCACCGCCGGTGGGCAGCGTGGGCACCGTGCAGGTGACGACGCCAGCGGCGTTGTTACAGGTCCAACCCGCGCCCGAGGCGCTGACGAATGTGGAGCCTGCAGGCAGAGTGTCGGTAACGGAAACCGCATTCGCCGGCGAAGGGCCGAGATTCGATACGGCCAGCGTGTAGGTAATGGGATTGCCGCCGAAGGCCGTCGGTGCCGCGGTGTTCTTCGTGATCGACAAATCCGTTGACGTCGCGAAGTTCACCACCTGGCTGAGCTCCGTCGCCGACATGCATTGCGTCGAGCTTGCCGGCAGTAACGCCAGCGCGGCGGCTTTCGCGTTGGCGGCAGCCTTGGATGCCTGGCCCGTGGCGAAGTCCAGGATCATCTTCGTCTGCCCGGGAGCGAGCGTGATCGAGTACGCCCAATGGGGCCTGTCGTTTCCGTTCACGAAGAAAATATTGGAAACGGGGGTCGGCGCGCCGGTGCCTTGCAGCACGTGGCCGATCCGGACGTCAGACGATTTACCCAACGAATAGTTCTGAAACGAGGAGATCCACGTGTCCGTGGTCTGGGCCACGGCATCACCGTTCGAGGAGTTGACGATGATGGTGTTCGGGTCGGACCCGAGGTTGTTGGCAGTGATCATCGTGAACGTCACCGGCGCGCCGGATGTGTTCGTGAAAAAATTCATCCAGCGGATGTAGGTGTCGTTGTTGGGAACGAAGACTTTCCTGCTGACGGAAAGAGGGCCTATCGTCTTGACGGGAAAGGTGAGCTGGCGGTTCGTGCAGGACGACCCGGGCGGCACGGTCGCGTCGAACACCGGCGCGCTGCCGGTCTGGTTATAGATCGCATACGCCGCATCTCCGGTGTCGCATGGACCGGTGGCATTGGTCAGGCTGACGCAGAGCCCACCGTAGCCATCGAACATGTCGTCGAGAGCCGACATCGTCGTTCCGCCGAGGGAAGTGGTCGCTGCCACCGGCCCGATATAGCTCGCGGACGAAGCGGCACCGGATGCACTCTTCGTGGTCGAGAAGGTGATGTCGGTGTTGATGAAGTACTTCAAACCGGAAACGTCGGTCAGGGAAAGGCTTCCCGTGGCCGTGGCTCGGGGATGAAATGAGAGAGCGCTGGACGTCTGATGATTTCCCAGCCGTCGTGCCTCGCGTTTCTCCTTCTTTGCCGCTTGTCGAGCGGCGCGATCGGCAGCGGGTTTGTTCGCAGGACGAAGAATGGAAGGATCTGCCAGGAATCGCAGCGTGGACGATCGATCGGTAATCGAGATATCCGCGTGCAGAACTGAGGACGAAACGAACATCACCGCGAGCAAGACTGCCTTTTTCATAACCGCTTCACTCCCACGCACCCGAAGCATCATGGCTTTGAGTTGACCGCCGAGCAGTCTAGGGATGCGGTCGTCGGATAGCTACTAGAATCCTGCCCAATGACTCAAAACATGCGCTACCTGGCTGGCGCTTTCGCCATCGCCGCAACCGCTTTGCTGTCGTTCTCCTGCCGCCGCGCGGCCCCTCCGAACGTCCTCGTCATCACGATCGACACGCTTCGCGCCGATCACCTCGGCTGCTACGGTTTTCCATTCGCGCGCACCCCATCGATCGACAAAATCGCGTCCGAAGGCGTCCGCTTCACCAACGCCATTTCCGCGGCGCCGATCACGATGCCCGCGCATTCGTCGATCTTTACGGGCCTCTTTCCCGTCGCTCACGGCGTTCGCGATAACGGCGCTTATGCGCTGGGAGAAAACGCCGTCACGCTCGCCGAACGGCTCCGCGATGCCGGTTACACCACGCATGCATTCGTCTCCGCGCTCGTGCTGAACCGCCGCTACAACCTCAATCAGGGATTCGAGACCTACGACGACGACCTCTGGGCCGAGGACGATCCGAAGCTGTTCATGATCCGCGAGCGCCAGGCGCCGAAGACCGCCGATCGTTTCCTGCAATGGTTCGGCAGCTGGGACAAGACGCGCACGAAGCCGTTCTTCACCTGGATCCACTTCTTCGATCCGCACCAGCCGTATCGCCCGTCAGCGACCGATGCGGCGCTCGCGGTGAGTCCGTACGACGCCGAGATTGCCGGCGTCGATCGCCAGGTCGGCAGGATCGTCGACACGCTTCGCGCGCGAGGTGTTCTCGACAACACGCTGTTGATCGTCACGGCGGATCACGGCGAGAGCCTCGGCGAGCACGGCGAGCAGACGCACGCGATCTTCGTCTACGACGCCACCGTCCGCGTTCCGCTGCTGGTGCACTACCCGCATGCATTCGCGCCACGGGTGTACGAAGGCTCGACGCGTTCCGTCGACATCGTGCCGACGATTCTCGGCGTCCTCGGGCTTCAAGGCGGCGAGACAACCGACGGTCACGACCTCGGCGCGGCGATTCGTGGAAAGGAAACGGCTCCCGTCCTCCCGCAGTATTCGGAGTCGCTGCTCTCCGAGGTCGGGTTCGGGATGGCGCCGCTCTTCGCGATCCGCAGCAACGGCTACAAATACATCCGCGCGCCGCGGCCGGAGCTCTACGACCTCCGCAACGATCCCCACGAGTTACATGACCTTCACGCATCGCTGCCGCGCGTCGCCGCGAATCTCGATGCGCAGCTCACGCAACTGATGAAAGACAGCAGCCGCCATTCCGTGAAAGCCGCTGCCAATCCGATGACGCGCGAGACCGAGGAGTCGCTGCAAGCGCTCGGCTATCTCGCCTCGCAGGGCGAACGGTCGGCGATGCAGGGAATCGATCCGAAAGACGGGCTGCCGATCCACAACAAACTGGAAGAGGCGCGCCACTACGCGCAACGCCGCGAATGGGCGAAATCCGAGGCTCTCCTGCTCGAGGTCCTCGCCATCACGCCGCGCAACGTCTCTGCCTTGAACGTTCTCGGCCTCGTCGCCATCAAGACGGGCAATGCGGACAAAGCGATCAGCTACTACCAGCAGTCGCTCGCGATCGATTCGCAGCAGTTCCGCGTCCTCGGAGTCCTCGGCGGCATCGCGCTGGCGCGTGGAGACCTCGATCATGCGCGCGACGAATTCAAAGCCGCGCTCGCGGTCAACCCGCATTTCGCCGAGTCCATGGCCAACCTCGGATTCATCGAAGCGCTTCGCGGACGTGATGTTGCCGCCCAGCAGTGGTACGCCAAAGGGATCGCCGCCGATCCGACGTTCCCGCGCGTCTATCGCCGCCTCGGCGATCTCTATTACGACCGCAAGGATTACGCGCAGGCGTACGCGAACTATTCGAAAGTCATCCAGCTCACTCCGTCCGACGTCCGCGCCACCATCCAGGCCGGAAACTGCGCGCGGCGTCTCGGACGCAACAGCGACGCGGATGCGCTCTTTCATCGCGCGGAATTGCTCCGTCCACAGGGATGGATTCCGACCTACAACCGTGCATGCCTCCTGGCGATCGCGGGAAAGCCGGATGATGCATTGACGATGCTGCTGGCGCTCACCGCGCGTCATCAAGTGCCGCTCGCTCTCGTGGAACGCGATCAGGATCTCGCCGCTGTTCGTCTCCTTCCCCGCTTTGCGGAGTTGAAGAAGCGATTGACTGATACCGAGGATGACGACGTCGCCGACGACTGACGCGTGTTATCCTTTTCGCTCGAACTGACAGTTTTGCGGGAGGGTGTGATGGGGGATATCAAGCTGTTTCAGGTCTGCTATGAAGGCGAGCTGACGGTTGCCGTGTCGGACGCCATGCGGCGGCTCGGCGCCGAACCCAATTTCGATCAGAGCTGGAGCGTCTGGCTGCCCGAAGGCGGCCACGCCGAGCTCCTCGTCCGCTACCTGCGCATTGAAGTCGGAGACGAGGCGCGCGTCCTCATCGGCTGCTCGCAGTTCACCAAGACGCGCGACTTTCTCCTCATTCGTCACAGCCTCACGCCCGGCGCGGATTACAGCGAACTGCACGACGCCATCGCCCGCCTCGGCGTCGTGGTCGATCTCCCGTTCGAGTCGACGTTCGTCGTCCAGTCCGACGACCGCACCGACGTCAACACGCTCGGCATGGCCCTCGGCGAGCTCTGTCCCGACGACGGCCTCTTCGTTACCGGCATCAGCCACGACTGGGCGTATTGCGACGGGACGACGAGCAAGATGTACGTTGCAGAGCAGGAACCGAAGAGCATTCAGTTCCGGACGTTCTAGGCCCTCCCTGTCATCCTGAGCCGCCGAAGGCGCGGAGCGCCGGAGGACGGTCGAAGGACCCCCCGATGCTTGCC
>JBAVBF010000158.1:0-3663 GCA_049586115.1 Thermoanaerobaculia bacterium
CCTCAAGGAGCATGCATGGCTGAACTTCCCGGCATCGAGCGCGACGTTCTCGACGTCGATGTCGTCATCGTCGGCGCGGGGCCTGCCGGACTGGCTGCCGCATACCGTCTCGCGGAGATGGTGAAGGCGCACAACGAATCGAGTGAGAAGAAGCTGGAGCTCTCGATCGCGCTGCTGGAAAAAGGGAAGGAGATCGGCTCGCACGGCATCTCCGGCGCGGTGATGGATCCGCGCGGAATCGCGGAGCTGATGCCCGACTGGCTGGAACGCGGCTGCCCGATCGAGTCGCCGGTCACCGACGACGCGTTCTGGTACCTGTTCGAGAAACTCAAGATCGCCGCGCCGATTATGCCGCCGCCGTTGCAGAACCACGGCAACTACGTGATCTCGCTCGGCGAATTCGTCCGCTGGATGGCGCCGATCGTCGGCGAAATGGGCGTCGATCTTTTCGCGGAGTTTGCCGCGGCGCGCGTACTGGTCGAAGACGGGCGCGTGGTCGGCGTTCGCACCGGCGACAAGGGCATCGACAAGAACGGACAGCCGAAGGCGAACTACGAGCCGGGCGTCGACATCCGCGCGAAGATCACCATCCTCGCGGAAGGGCCGCGCGGCACGCTGACAAAACAACTCGCGGCGATGTTCGATCTGTACGCGGGCAAACATCCGCAGGTCTATTCGGTCGGCGTGAAGGAGCTGTGGCAGCTTCCCGAGGATCGTTTCGAAGCGGGCCGTGTGATCCATACGCTCGGCTGGCCGCTCGACGGCGATACGTTCGGCGGCGGTTTCATCTACGGGATGAAGGACCGCATCATCGACATCGGACTCGTGGTCGGCCTCGACTACAAGAACCCGACGCTCGATCCGCATCACGAGTTCCAGCGCTACAAGACGCATCCGTCGATCCGGCCGCTGCTGGAAGGCGGCAGGATGATCAGCGCCGGCGCGAAAGCGATCCCCGAGGGCGGTTACTTTTCGATGCCGCGGGCGTACGGCGAGGGATTTCTGATCGCGGGCGATTCCGCCGGCTACCTCAATGGCGCTCGCCTCAAAGGCATTCACCTCGGCATCAAGTCCGGAGCGATGGCAGCGGAGACGGCGTTCCAGGCGCTGTTGAATGAGGATTACTCATCGTCGCAACTCAGCGAGTACGAGGCGATGTTCGAGGCGTCGTGGGCGCGCGAGGAGCTGTGGAAGCAGCGCAATTTCCATCAGGCGTTCGACAGCGGCCAGCTCGCGGGTCTCATCAACGCGGGACTCGGCATCGTGACGGGCGGCCGCGGCTACGGCGTGATGAATCGGCTGCAAGGGCACGCCGGCCACGAGCGGATGGAACGCATCCAACGCTACTTCGGCGACGAGCATCCGCATCCGCCGGAGAAAATGAAGTTCGACGGCGTGCTGACGTTCGACAAGGTGACGGACGTCTACAACGGCGGCGTGCTGCATGAGGAGAATCAGCCGGCGCACCTGCTGATCGCGGACACAGAGGTCTGCATCACGCGATGCACCGAGGAGTTTGGCAATCCGTGTTTTCACTTCTGCCCGGCGCAGGTCTACGAGCCGCAGCCGACGGCGGACGGGCGCGGCAAGGTGCCGTTCCTCAATTTCACGAACTGCTTTCACTGCAAGACGTGCGACATCATGGACCCCTATCAGGTGATCACGTGGGTGCCGCCGGAAGGCGGAGGCGGCCCGAATTACAAGAAGCTGTGAGCCGGCAGCGCGGTCTCTTCGAAAACCTTTCAAACGCGCGGTCGTCCTATTGAGGTCCGGTCACGCCAGTTGCACACGAGCACGTTGAAATGACGACCCAGCTGCTTCCGCGAAATCACACCTTCGAGAAAGTCGCCGCACTGCAGGCGAATGTGGAGCGCGTGATCCGCGGCAAGAGCGAGGTGGTGCAGTTCTGCATCGCCGCGCTGCTGGCGCGCGGACACATCCTGCTCGAAGACGTCCCGGGCGTCGGCAAGACCACCCTGGCGCACGCGCTGGCGAGATCGCTGTCGCTGTCGTTTCAACGCATCCAGTTCACGAGCGATCTGCTGCCGGCGGACATCGTCGGCGTGACGATTTACAACCAGGATGCGCAGGAGTTCGAGTTCATCTCCGGTCCGGTCTTTACGAACATCCTGCTCGCCGACGAGATCAATCGCGCGACGCCGAAATCGCAATCGGCGCTGCTGGAAGCGATGAGCGAGGGGATGATCTCGGTGGAGAAGAAACGCCTGCCGCTGCCCAATCCGTTCCTGGTGCTGGCGACGCAGAATCCGATCGAGCACGTCGGGACGTATCCGCTGCCGGAATCGCAACTCGATCGCTTCCTGATGAAGCTGACCATCGGCTATCCGAATACGATCGACGAGAAGAAGCTGCTCCGCTCCGGCGGCGCGCACGATGCGCTGGAACATCTCGAGCCAGTTCTCGAAGCGCAGGAAGTCCGCGATCTTCAGGAGCAGGTGTCGGCGATTCACATGAACGAGTCGCTGGTCGATTATCTGATGGCGATCGTGCATACGACGCGCACGCATGCCGAGGCGGCGCTGGGGGTCTCGACCCGCGGCGCGCTGACGTACTTCAAGGCGTGTCAGGCGCTGGCCATGGTGAACGGCCGCGATTTCGTGATCCCGGACGATGTGAAGCGCCTGGCCGGCCCCGTGCTATCGCACCGCATCGTGATGAAAGACCGCCGCCTGCTCCGCGGCGACGTCACGCCGGAACAGCGTTTCATTCAGCGGATCGTGAGCGAGATTCCGGTCCCGCGGTAGCGGGCACGGCCCGCAGCGTAGGTTGCCGAAGGCTCGGCCACAATCTGGTTCGAAGTTCCTGCCGGGCAGATGTCGAGAAGCTGGAGAATGCGAGGTTCGCAAAGGTTGCGTAGAACATCGGATTCATCGCGAGCATCTCAGTCCGCCGAACGTGAGCGAGAGCCGGAGTCAGAGGGCGTGAAGCCGATGCGTCGCTTCTTTTCCTTCTTCAGGTTGTGAAGCGCCCAGAACCCAATGCTGAGGAGCATGCCGGAGAACATCAGGAACGATAGCGTTCCGTAGTACATCGGATTGATGTCGGACACGATCAGGATTTGATTCATACATGCTCCTTCACGACGAGTTCAAGGTACATCGCGCTGCTCCAAACGAAATCGATCCGATCGAATTCGCCATGATCCAGGTGAATGTCAAACGGCCGCTGACGAGTGCGTCGAGCGCCGAAAACACGAACCATAGCAACGCTGCTTCGCGAACACCTTCCGCAACGCAATCGGCAACGCGTTGAGACTTCGGCGTCAATGTCAAGTTCATCCCACCGAGGCTACCTCGGAAACAGACACATCGTGCAACGTCTACTTACTGTGGATTTTTCGATAGGAGCGCGTGTACTTCGGCGTCGGTGGTCTGCGTGAAATCGTCGTACCAGAGGCCGACGGCTTCGAATGGTTCGGGCGTTCGGAGACAGACGATTTCGTCGGCGATTTCGCGGAAGTCTTCGCAGGTCTGTGCGGCGCCGACGGGGACGGCGACGATGATGCGTTTCGGTTCCATCGCACGCAATGCCTGAACGGCGGCGCGCATGGTCGAGCCGGTAGCGAGGCCGTCGTCGACGATGATTACCGTCCGGCCGCGGACGTCGAGCGGAGCGCGATTGCCGCGATACTCCGCTTCGCGG
>JBAVBF010000159.1:0-7030 GCA_049586115.1 Thermoanaerobaculia bacterium
GGGGGTCCTTCGACCGTCCTGCGGCGGCTCAGGATGACAGTGCTCTCCCGTTGCGCGAGCACATACAATCCCGCGCCATGAAGAGCGCCGTAACGTCCGCCCTCCTCGTTCTCGCCATCACCTTCACCATCTCCGCTGCGACCAAACCGAAGCCCGCTCCGTTCAACGTCGTCGAGGCCAGCATCTCCGACATGCAGGCCGCGCTGAAAGATGGCCGCGTCACCTCGCACGAGTTGGTGTTGCAGTACCTCATCCGCATCGCAACGTATGAGGACAAGCTCCACGCCGCGATCACCGTCAATCCGAATGCGCTGAAGGAAGCGGATGAGCGCGACCGCGAACGCGCCGCCGGAAAGATCCGCGGGCCGCTGCACGGCATTCCGATCGCGCTGAAGGACAACATCCAGACTACCGATCTGCCGACCACCGGCGGAGCGCTCGCGTTCGCGAATCTCGTTCCGCCCTACGACGCCACGCTGACGAAAAATCTGCGCGATGCCGGCGCGATCATCATGGCCAAGACGCAGCTCACCGAGCTGGCGAACTGGGTGGCCGGCAATCCGCCGATGCCGACAAACTACAACGCGCTGAACGGCTACGGCTTCAACCCGTACGATCCGCGCCGCGATCCGCGCACCGAAACCGGCGACGGCCGTCCCGCGCTCGCAACCGGCGGCTCGAGCTCCGGCGCCGGCACGACCGCGAACTTCTGGGCCGCGAACGTCGGCAGCGAGACCTCGGGATCGATCCTCAGTCCGTCGAACCAGAACATGCTCGCCGCGATCAAGCCGACCGTCGGCCGCATTTCGCGCTATGGCGTCATCCCGATCACCGCCGATCAGGACACCGCCGGTCCGATGGCGAAGTACGTGACCGACGCCGCGATCATGTTCGGTGTCCTGGAAGGCAACAATCCCGATCCGAACGACGCCGCCACGACGCGTTGCACGCCGCCGCCCAATCACGACTACACGCTCTTCCTGAAAAAGGACGGGCTCAAAGGCGCCCGCATCGGCATCCCGCGCGCCGGCTTTTACGACAAGCTCGCTACGCCCGGCACGACCACACCGCGCGGCGGACTCAATCCCGAACAGACCAGGGCGATGAACGACGCCATCGCGGTCCTCAAAGATCAGGGCGCGATCATCGTCGATCCCGCCGACATCCCCAGCGTCGTCGACAAGAACGCCGCCGACAACTACTTCCTCTGGGGCGTCTGCACCGACATGGACGACGTGAAGGGGAAGAAGTGCTCGATCGATCTCGCCTACGGCATGGAGCGCGATTTCAACAAGTGGCTCGCCGCCCTGGGCGCCGCCGCGCCGGTGAAATCGCTGGCCGAACTGCGCAAGTGGAACAGCGATCATCAGAAGATGGGCGCGATCAAATACGGCCAGTCGCTGCTCGACATCTCCGATGCGATGGACCTCGATCTTTTCAAAGCGCGCTACGAATCCGACCGCGCGAATGACATTCGCCTCAGCGCCACGCACGGCATCGACGAGGTGATGAAGGCGCAGAATCTCGACGCCCTCCTTTTCCCCGGCCCGAACGGCGCCTCGATCGCCGCACGCCCCGGCTATCCGACGGTAATCGTCCCCTGGGCGATGGTTCCCAACGCACCGCAGACCGCGTTCCCGGAGACGTTCAAAGCGCTCCCGCAGCCGTTCGGAGTCAGCTTCACCGGCATGGCCTGCAGCGAACCGACGCTGCTCAAACTCGCGTATTCATTCGAGCAGGCGACAAAGAAACGCGTACCTCCTCCTTCGACGCCCTAAAAGCTTTTCACGCGGAGTCGCGGAGACGCGGAGCGGCTTTTCTCCGTCCCTCGCGTGCTCCGCGTGAAAACGTTCCCCGTTAATTAGCACCCAGATCCCGCCACCAAAGCTACATTCGCGAACATGCGAAAACTCATCGCGGGCGGCATCGTCGTCGGATCGCTCGACATCACCTACGCCATCCTCTTCTGGTGGTTCCGCGGTGTCGCTCCGACGCGTGTGCTCCAGAGCGTAGCCGCCGGAGTGCTGGGGAAAGCAGCCTTCAACGGCGGCATGAACAGCGCGCTCCTCGGCGCCGCATGTCACTACTTCATCGCCTTCAGCATCGTCATCGTCTACTGGCTCGCGGCGCGATGGCTGCCGGTGCTGACGCGTCACGCGGTTATCTGCGGCATCGTCTACGGCATCCTCGTCTACATCGTCATGAACTACGTCGTCATCCCGCTCTCGAACGCGGCCAGACCGAAGACCTTCAATCCGTTGTGGGTCTCGTTGAGCGTGATCGTGCACATGTTCCTGATCGGATTGCCGGCGGCGCTGTTCGCGGCGGCGGCGATCAAGGCTTCACGCGCATCCGATGCGTCCGGTCGTCTTCGCGGTTGAGGATGCGGCGGAGGTGCTGGCGGCAGTAGATGGCGCCGTGCTCGATCGGCGTTTTGCAGGTTACGCAACGGTTCTTGACGACGGCTTTCGCGCCGCGTTCGAGTAGGCGCATCACCACGCCGCCGGCGATCAGGAGTCCGCCGAGGGCCAGCGCTTTCTGGAGCATGGCGGGCGCGAAGAAATCAACGAACGGCGCCTCTTCGTACGTCTGCTGCAAAACGTAGAGCACGACTACGAGCAGGATGACCCAGAGGCCGAGGCGCAGGAGTGTCGATGACATGAAGGAAATTCACTGTAGGACGCTCATCGGGGAGTGTCAAATTGCTGGCGGACGACGAGTTGCGCCGGCAGGAAATCGACGTCGATGGTGCCGTTCCGATCGGTCCTCCACGAACGAATGCCGCGTCTTCGCAGCGATTCGAGAACGGTCGGGTGCGGATGTCCGAACAGATTGCGCAGCCCGCACGAAATCAATGCGATGCGCGGATGAACGGCGTCCAGCAGAAGCGGTGTCGACGACGTCTTGCTGCCGTGATGTCCGACTTTCAAAACGTCTGCGCGAATATTGCGTTCGGCCAGCGACTCCTCGGCGTCGCGTTCGATGTCGCCGGTGAGCAGCGCCGCCCAGCGTCCGATGACGGCGCGCAACACGATCGAACTATTGTTCTCGGGCGAATGTTTGAACGTATGACCCGCTACGAACGCGCGAATCGACATGCCGCCGACATCGCGAACGTCTCCGTCGCGGACGAGCTGGACCGGAATGGCGCGCCGCGAGCAGACCTCGAGCACGCGTTGCGCGCAGTCTCCGCGGAAACGGCGCGGCGAAATCCAGACGCTGCCGACGTCAAGGTTTTCGAGGACCGCGGGCAGTCCGCCGCAGTGATCGGGATGCACGTGCGTCAGGACGGCGGCGTCGATGTGGCGAACGCCGCGGTCGACCAGCATCGGCAGCAACTGCTGCTCGCCGAAGTGTCCGTCGCCAGGCCGGCCGCCGGCATCGATCAGGACGACGTGGTGCGGAGAGCGAAGGAGCAGTGCGTCGCCCTGACCGACGTCGAGCATCGTCAGCCGCGGGTTTGTCACGTCGGCGTGTCCAGCAATCAGCGCCGCGACGAGCGGGATCAACATCGCTGCGAAGATCGCCAGCGCCCGAATACGGCCGGTCAGGAATGCGATCGCCAGCATCGCGATCGAGTAACCGCAGACGATCGCGAGCAGAGGCGCCGCCGCGAAGTAGCCCCACATCGGTGACGCGACACCGTTCACGAACGTGCAGACCTTGTGAAGCGCGCCGACGATGCCGAACAGCGCCGCGCACGGCATCACACAAACGAAGACGGACGTGATCAGCATCGCGAAGACGATCGGCGTCAGCAGCAGCGTCATCAGCGACCCGCCGAGCGCGTATTGGTGGAAGTGGAAAAGCGTGAGCGGCGTGATCGACAACTCCGCCGAGACCGCGTAGGTGAGCCAGCGCGTGCGGCGGGCGGCCAGCGCTTTGCCGGCGAAGAGCAGCGCGGCGGCGCCAGCGTAAGTCAGATGAAATGCCGGTTCGACCAGGTCGTGCGGCGCGACGATCAGGCGCAGCAGCGCGGCCACGCACCAGAGGTTTTCGAGCGTCGTCGGACGGTGGAGGATTCGCGAGATGGCGTACACGCCGATGGCGATGCTGGCGCGCGACACGGACGCAGTCGGTCCGATGAAGAGCGGCGCGGCGAGCGCGAAAATCAGGAGCGACCAGTCGCCGGCGCGTGGTGCATGCAGCCACCGCAACGCCAGCGCGATGAGCGCCGCGGCAAACGCGATCTGCAGTCCGGAGAAGACCAGCAGGTGATACGTCCCGCCGCGTTTGTAGCTGTCGCGGACGTCGTCGCTCAGCCGCTCGCCGCGCCCGAGGGCCAGCGCCTCGACGAGCGCGACCTCGGTCGGATACGTGCTCGCGAATGGACGGATGCGATTCGCCAACGCACGATTCCACGCTGTCGGCGTGAGCAGATTCAGCGTGCCTTCGTACGACATCAGCCGCGGCGATTTCACCGTCAGCACCACATCGCCTTTCTCGTTGCGCCGCAGAAATCCCTCGGCGCGAACGAATCGCTGCATGTCGATCGGTGCAGGCGGAAATCGCGTGTAAATCGTGATGGGGCGTTGAATGGCGATGCCGTCGGCGGCCAACTTCGCGCAATGCAGCACATGCGTCTCGCCGCGCGATGACCAGTCGCGATCGATCGGCGCGACGACCGTAACGAACCGATCGGCGATCAGCGGAGCGATGGCGCGATCGTCCGCGTCGTTTCGCGCGCGTACGTGCGAGGCCGCGCATACGCCGCCTGCGAGCGCGAGGCAGAGCATGGCCATTCGCGCCCTGCGAATCGCGATCAGCAACACCGCCACGCAGGCGAATCCGATCGCCTCGGCATACGAATGCCCAAGCGCCAGACCGGCGGCGTAGAAAATCAGCGGAAGTGCGGCGGGGGTATCGCTACGCACGCTCGAACGAAGCGAGCGTTTCCACGTGATGCGTATTGGGGAAGAGGTCGAGGAGGTCGAGCGAAGCGAGTCGCCAACCTGACGCAATCAGCCGGCTTGCGTCGCGGGCGAACGTTACCGGATCGCAGGCGAGGAAGCAAACCATCGCCGTCGCGCGGTCGGCGATAGCATCGATCACGTTGCGGCGCGCTCCGCTCCGAGGCGGATCGAGAAAAACAAAATCGGCGCGCGGCATCCGGTTCACCCACCACTCCACCGGCGCGTTGACGAGCGTCACATTTGCCGGCACGTTGCGTTTCGCGCATTCGTGCGCGGCCGCGGCACCTTCGATCGCAGTGACGTATTCGAAGACCTCAGCAAGCGGACGGGTGAAAAATCCGACGCCGGAGTAGAGATCGATGGCGGTGGTTTTCGTCGCAGCGCGCGACGCGATGTCCGTAACGAGGTTCCGCATGGTGCCGAGGAGGTGTCGGTTGACCTGAAAAAACGCGTCGGTGGTGACGTGAAAGCCGTCGGTCACTAACTCTCCCTCGGCGATCAACTTCCCGTCCACCTCCCATGTCTCGCCCTCGCGCGGATGCTCGCGCGTTTGTAGCCCGACCACTTCGCATTCCTGCGGCAGCGGCACCACGTCATTGGTGCGCATCGCGTAGAACCCAACCTTATCGCCGTCGCGATGCAGCCGGCTGCGGAGCCGGTAATTCAGCGGCGATGGATGGATCACGATCGGCGGCAGCGTGGCCGGATCGATCTTCCCGATGCGCCGCAGCGACTCCGTCAGAATCCGCTGCTTCGCTTCGAGTTGCCTGTCGAGACGCAACGCCGTCCAGTCGCAGCCGCCACACTCATTCGCAACCGGACACGGCATCGAGCGCCGAAACGGACTCGGATCGAGGAGCCGTACGAGATCGGCGTACGCAAACCCCTTCTTTACTTCGAGCAGCCGCACCACGGCGACGTCGCCCGGATAGACGTTCGTAGCAAAGATCGGAAAGCCGTCCACGCGCGCGATCGCCGCACCGCCTGCGACCAGCTCCGTTGGTGTGATGGTAATTTCGTCGCCGGCGTTCATCACACCGCCGTGTACTTGCGCAGAAAGTCCGTGAAGAGCGGATCGATCTCGCTGGCGGCGACGGAGAAAATGCGATCGGCGTGGTAGTTGCCGGGGATGTCGATTACGTGCAACTCCTTTGGCTCGTTCGCCGCTTCGTAGAGCGCGAGGGAGTGGTCGTGGCCGATCAGCCAGTCGTTCTTCACGTGCACCAGGCAGACCGGGGCGTGAACGTCGCGGACGTCGTCGATAGCTTGCAATTTTGGACTGCGCCGGAACTGCCAGTCGAATCGCGGACGCTTGAGCGCCTGCGACAGCGCGATGTGGCGGTGCAGAGTGAATGGATTGATGCGCGGCATGATCTTGCCGAAGTCGGCGACCGCGGAGATCAGCAGCAGCGACGCGATCGGCAGCTTGTGCCGCGCGGCCGTCGAGATGGCCACCGACGCGCCGTACGAAAGCGCCACGATCGTGATCGACTCGATGGCCAGCCTGCGCAGCAGCTCCTCGGCGACCGCGGCCGTGTCGTAGTGCTCGTAAAGATTGAAGCCGTACGTTCCGCCGCTGTCGCCGTGGCCGCGCGGATCGGTGATGGCGGTGCGGTAGCCGAGGTCCGTGAGGTGGGAGGCGAGGGCGAGCATGGAAGGATGCCGGCGGTCGCGCCAGAAGCCGGGGATCACCAGCACCAGCGAGCGGGAGGTGTGGTCGTAAAGGTCGTAGGCGATCTCCGTCCCGTCGAAGGACGGAACGACGCCGGCGACCGGCGGCCGAGGGAGAGGGTGGATCGGAGCGGGAGCGCTTGACATGAGGGCCTTCGTCCTAGACTATAGCCGCTCGTTGAGCGCCGTACGCTCATCCTTCCTTGCTACATCCCCGGAAAACATCGTTGAGGAGTTGCTACGCATGAAGAGATCGTTGGTTGCCGTCCTGCTCGTCGTCACGGCGCTGGCTATCGGCTGCAAGAGAGAAAGCAGCGCGAATACCGACACCGCCGCGGTCGATACGGGCGTCTCGTCGACCGGCGCGAGCGCGACCGGAACGAGCACCACCGACACGGCCGCCACGAGCACCACGTCGACGACGACCACCAGCGGCACCGGCGTGT
>JBAVBF010000160.1:0-1768 GCA_049586115.1 Thermoanaerobaculia bacterium
AGCATGCCGAGGCCGAGGAGATCGACTTTGATGATGCCGAGGTCCGCGCAATCGTCTTTGTCCCACTGGATCACGACGCGGCCAGGCATCGCGGCCGGCTCGAGCGGAACGACTTCGTCGAGCCGGCCTTTTGCCATGACCATTCCGCCGGAATGTTGTCCGAGGTGGCGCGGCAGATTCTGGATCTGCATCTGAAGACGCATGAAGTGCTGCACGCGCAAATCGGTGGGATCGAAACCGGCGCCTTCGAGTTCCGCCGGCATCGTTTCAATGCGTTCGCGGATCTCGCCGAAGTTCCAGGTGCCGAGGGTCTTCGAGAGTTTGTCGGCCTGCTCGAGCGAGAAGCCGAGCGCTTTGCCGACTTCGCGCGCCGCGGAGCGGTCGCGATACGTGATCACGTTCGCCGTCATCGCCGCGCCGTGAACGCCGTACGTTTTGTAGACGTGCTGGATGACGCGCTCGCGTTGATCGCCCGAGGGAAGATCGAGGTCGATGTCCGGCCACTCGCCGCGTTCCTCGGACAGAAATCGCTCGAACAGCAACTCCATCGAAACAGGATCGACGGCAGTGATGCCGAGCGCGTAGCAGACCGCGCTGTTCGCAGCAGAGCCGCGCCCCTGCACGAGAATCTTTTCGCGCCGGCAAAACTCGACGATGTCCCAGACGATGAGAAAGTAGCCGGCCAGGTCGATCTTCTCGATCGTGTTCAACTCTTTCTCGATCTGCGCCTGCGCTTTCGCCGTGAGCGGCCGGAAGCGGGTCGTGGCGCCGTTCCACGCGATTTTGCGCAGGAACGACATCGCCGATTCACCCTCGGGCAGCGGGTAGTCGGGAAAACGGTAGCCGAGGTTGGCGAGTGTGAAGTCGAGCGTATTGGCGAGCGTCCACGCACCGTCGAGCGCCTCGGGTAAGTCGGCGAAGAGGGCGGCCATCTCGTCGGCACTCTTCACATACCGCTCGCGATTGACGCCAAGCAGCCGGCCGGCGTTGTCGACGTTGCGCCCTTCACGCACGCACGTGAGGACGTCGTGTAACTCCTTGTCCTCGGCACGCGCATAGCGAACGCCATTCGTGGCGATGAGCGGCAGGTGAAAACGCCGCGCGAGATCGACGAGTGCGATGTTGCGATGCTCTTCGTCGCGCCGATGATGCCGCTGCAATTCGACATGCGTCCGTCCGCCGAAGATCCCGCTCATCTTGTGCAGCAGCGTTTCGGCCTCGACGATGCCGCCCTTTGCCAGCGCATGTGCGAGCGGGCCTTCATCGCCGCCGGTGATGCAGTGCAATCCAGCCGCATGTTGCGCGATGAGGTCCCACGTGAAACGCGCTTCACCCTTCGGCCGATTGAGCGCGCCGGCGGTCAAAAGCCTGCACAGATTGCGATACCCATCGTGACTTTCGACGAGCAGCGTAAGCCGCGCCTCGCGTGCATTCGAACGCGCCGCGTCCATCCGCGTGAGCTTGAGTCCTTTGATGGGCGCGTCGTTGTCGATGACGACCTCGGCGCCGACGATCGCTTTCACGCCCGCTTTCTTTGCCGCGCCATAAAACCGCGGCGCGCCGTAGACACCATTCGTATCGATGAGCGCCATCGCCGGAATGTCCTTCTGCGCAGCGTTGAAGATCAGATCTTCCGGCAAGCTGGCGCCGTCGAGGAACGAAAACGCACTCGATGTCCGCATTTCCGCGTACGGACGATTCGCTTTGACTAACCGAAGGCGATCCGCAGATTTCGCAGATCTCCGCAGATGACGTCGTCTTCTATCTG
>JBAVBF010000161.1:0-9638 GCA_049586115.1 Thermoanaerobaculia bacterium
CCTTCGACCGTCCTTCGGCGGCTCAGGATGACAGGCTCCTCAATCCAATCGCGGCACCAGCGGCACGCCCTCGGCAGCCATCGGCGGCAGATGCGGTGCGATGATCGCCCGCAGCCGCTCCCGGAACAACTCAGCGCTCGGCAGTTCCGCCTGCAGCAATTCGTGGAGCGCTTCAACCTCGGCCGCGCGAATGCGGCTCGGCTTCCGGCCCAGACATGCGTTGGTCTTGCATCTCGTCGTGCAGTACTTGCGCGTCGACCGTGTCAGCGGGAACGCACTGCCGCACCAGTTGCAAACGCCCATCTCCTCGCCTCCCCTTCACCACCGCCGCGAAGGCGTTGATCAACGCCAGAGAAATCCGACGCGGGATCGAGAGCGGGTTCCCCGCTTCTCGTCTCCGATCCGTTGATCAACGCTTTTAAGACCTTCGCAGCAGTGCAACGAACTTTGTGCACGCGAACGGTACCTCCGCCGCGGCCATTCGTCAACGTGTTACCTTTGTCCGCCTGCCCTGGTGGCGAAATCGGTAGACGCTGCGGACTTAAAATCCGCTGCTGCGAAAGTGGCGTGCCGGTTCGAGTCCGGCCCGGGGCACCACCCGTTTCGATATGATGCGCCGATGACCGCCGATACCTTGGAAATCACCACGGGCGCACCGCTCACCCTCCTCTCCGAAGAAGAGCAGATGTTCCAGCAGAGCGTCCGCGACTTCGCTGTCGAAAAGATCCGTCCCCTCGTTCAGCAGATGGACCACGACGCAGTGATGTCGAAGGACCTCATCTCCGACTTCTTCGACCTCGGCATCATGGGAATCGAGGTCCCCGACCAGTGGGGCGGCGCCGGCTCGACGTTTTTCAACGCGGTTCTGGTAGTCGAGGAGCTGTCGCACGTCGACGCCTCCTGTGGTGTCCTCGTCGATGTTCAGAACACGCTCGTCAACAACGCCATCATCCGCTGGGGCAGCGACGGCCAGAAGTCGAAATACCTGCCGATGCTGGCCCGCGACATCGTCGGCGCGTATGCGCTCTCCGAGGCCGGCAGCGGATCGGACGCGTTCGGATTGGCGTGCAAAGCCGAGGATCGCGGCGATCATTACGTCCTGAACGGACAGAAGTTGTGGATCACCAACGCGCACGAGGCCGGCATCTTCATCGTCTTCGCGAATGCGAATCCCGAGGCCGGATACAAAGGCATCACCGCGTTTCTCATCGAGCGCGATTTCCCCGGGTTCAAGGTCGGCAAGAAGGAAGACAAGCTCGGGATTCGCGCCTCATCGACGTGCGAACTGATCTTCGAGGACTGCCGCGTCCCGAAGGAGAACGTCGTCGGCGAGCCGGGCAAGGGCTACAAAATCGCCATCGAGACGCTCAACGAAGGGCGGATCGGAATCGGCGCGCAGATGATCGGGGTCGCCCGCGGCGCGCTCGAATACGCGATCGCCTACACGAAGGAACGGAAGCAGTTCGGCCAGCCGGTCGCGGATTTTCAGGGCGTGCAGTTCCAGATCGCCGAGGCGGCGACGGAGCTTGAGGCGGCCCGGCTGATGGTCTACAACGCCGCACGGCTCAAGGATGCGAAGCAGCCATTCGTGCGCGAAGCCGCGATGGCCAAGCTGTTCTCGTCGCAGGTAGCGGAGAAAGTGACGTCGCTCGCGGTCCAGCTCTTCGGCGGCAACGGCTACACGAAGGAGTACCCCGTCGAGAAGTTCTGGCGCGATTCGAAGGTCGGCCAGATCTACGAGGGGACGTCGAACATGCAGTTGGCGACGATCGCTAAGTCGATCATTGCAGGGCGTTTGTAAGCGCCGGAACGCTGGCGCTACGCGCTGACCTCGGAGCGATCCGATAAGCCGCGCTCTCGCAACATGTTGCGCAGCTGCTCCGCCGCCACATTCGGATCGCCAGCCCCCACCTGCAACGTTGCCCACCCCTCCCCAGAGCCGGAGTCGACGATCCTTCCGAGGTTGCGTTTCTCGATCTCGGCTTCGAGGGCCTGGCGTTCGTGGAGCTCCGCTGGCGTGGCCATCCCATCGCCGGCGAGTTTAAGTTTGATGAGAACGCGCGGCAGTAAGTCGTCGGCGCGAATCCGTTCGGCTTCGCGGCGGACGTACAGTCCGAAAATCACCAGCGCGAGCAGCGGGACGAGGATCCAGATCACGGTTCGACCGCGGTCGCGCGGCTGCGCTGCGTTTTCGCCAGGCGCTGGAGGAAGTCGTACGCGATGCCACCGCTGGTCTTGCGCAGCGTCATGAAGTAGACGGCGAGCGCGATGATGCCGCCGATCCAGGAGAGAGCGCCGAGCTCGCGCGAGTACGGGAAGAACGGCCAGATCATGAAGAGGAGCGAGCCGAGGACGCCGGCCACGAGCAGCGCGATCCGTTGCGCTTTTGGTGCGTCGACATCGCGGTTGCAGACGAGCGTGACCACCGCGTCGCCTGACTCGCCGGCTGCCCATGAAACAGTGCACTCCACTCCCCCGGCCGCGGCGATTCCACGCCGCAGCGGCAGTGTGAAGCGGCGCTCGTCTTCCTTCGACTCGGTCAGCTCACCGCCATAGAGTTCGATGAGGTCGGAGACCGTCTCCTCGATCCCTTCGCGCGGAATGCGATCCTCGGTGAATTGCACGGGACGCGTGCCGGCGTCTGTCAGTGGTGTCGTTTCGGGCATCGGCGTGGGACGGTAGCGGAGGCGGAGGCGCAGCGCAAGAACGCCGTCAGTCGCGCGCGGCGACGATGTTGTACTTCTGAATCTTCGACTTCAGCGTGTTGCGCGCCAGTCCGAGGCGGCGAGCGGCTTCGCGAATGCGTCCACCCGACGATTCCAGGGCCCGCTCGATGAGCTGCCGGTCCACGGACGACATCACCTCGTCGTAGACATCGCTGGTGATCTCCATCCGGCCGACCATCGGATTCAGAATCGACGCCGGCATCGGAAGCGGTCCGCTCGATGCCACGGCGACGCCCGCATCGGCGAAGAGGCTGTAGAAATCGTTGCGCGTGATCGTGTCGTCATTCGCCATCACGATGGCGCGATGCAGGGTCGCCTCGAGCTCGCGCACATTGCCCGGCCATTTGTAGCGCATGAAGAGATCGAGCACGCCCGGCTCCAGGCGCTTCGTCTCCACGCCGAGGTCCTTGCAGATTTTCCGGATGAAGTGCTCGGCCAGGAGCGGGATGTCGTCCTTCCGTTCGCGAAGCGGCGGCAGCATCAGCGGGATGATGTTGAGTCGGTAGTAGAGATCCTCGCGAAAGGTCTGCTGCTCGATGGCCTTCTCGATGTCGAGGTTTGTCGCCGCGATGATCTTGACGTCCGTCTTGAGCGTCTGCGTGCCGCCGACGCGTTCGAACTCCTTGTCCTCGACCACGCGCAGGAGCTTGGCCTGCACGGACATGCTGACTTTGCCAATTTCGTCGAGGAAGATCGTGCCGCCGTTGGCCAGTTCGAAGCGTCCCAGTTTGCGGCGGTCGGCGCCGGTGAACGATCCCTTCTCGTGCCCGAACAACTCCGACTCGGCCAGGTTCTCCGGAATCGCGGCGCAGTTGAACATGATGAACGGCCCGTTCCGCCGCGGCGAAACGTTGTGGATGATGCGCGCGATGAGTCCCTTGCCGGTGCCTGACTCGCCGCGAAGGAGCACGGTCGAATGTCCGGCCGAAGCCTTGCGGATCGCGAACTGGATCTTCGCCACCGCCTCCGAGTTCCCAACGACCGAGTCGAGATGCTTCTCGACCAGCACCTCGCGGCGCAGCGATTCGTTTTCGAGCGACAGCCGCGCCCGCGCTTCCTCCAGCTCCTCGTACAGCCGCGCGTTTTCGATCGCGATTGCAGCCTGATCGGCGAACGCCTCGATGAAGGTCAAGTCCTTTTGTGAGAAGAGATGGCGCGCCTCGCGATGGTCGACATAGATCGCGCCGGCGATGCGGTCGCGGATCACCAGCGGCACGCAGAGGATCGACATGATGTTCTCGGCGATCACCGACTCCGACTCAACGAATCGTGCGTCGGCGCGGGCGTCGGCGGAGATCACCGACTGCCCGGACTGGATCACTTCCTTCACGATCGACTGCGGCGACCGCCGCGAGCCGCCCTCGGTGTCTTTGATGTTGCGGACGATGCGCGTGCGCAGCGCGCTGGTGATCGGGTCGAGCAGGATGATCATCCCCCGCTCGGCGCGCACGCGGCGGATGGCGAGGTCCAGAACGCGGTTCAGCACTTCCTCGAGGTTCAGCGTCGAGTTGATGATCTTCACGACTTCGTAGAGCCCGACCACGCCGCTGTCCGGCGCCTTGCCGGCTGGCTTGATGCGGAAAAGCGCACCGCGGGCGCGCTCCAGATCATGCGTTGCTTCGAGGCGCTCGAAGATGCGGATGGCGCTGCGGATGGTTTGCGTCGCCTCTTCCGGTTCGTCCTTGAGCAGGCCGACGTCGAACAGCAGCCGCGCCAGTTCGTAAGGCGTCTGCAACTCCTCGAACGTCGTCCGTGCCGCGTCGAACTTCGCATTCGCTGCTTCGCGCTCGCCCTGCGAGGACAGGATCTTTCCCCACATCCAATCGTTCTTGGCAAGCGTGAAGCGGTCGTCGAGCTGGCTGGCGTACTTGCCGCCGAGCTCCGCGTGGCCGCGCGCGTCGTCGATCCGCTGCTGCGTGAAGGCCATGCTCGCGGCGGCGGTATGCGCGCGCGCCAGGCCCTGCGTGGTCTGGTGCGATTCGAAAATCGACATGCTGCGCGCGAGGTAGCGCTCGGCCTCGGCGAAGTTCTCGCGCTCGTCCTCGATATTCGCGAGGACGTAGCAAGCCTCGGCCACGAGATCCTCGTCGCGCGCACGTTCCGCGGCCGCGAGCGCCTTCTGCGCGTAGGCCATCGCCTTGGCAATATCGCCCTTCTTGTTCATCAGGCGCGCCAGCGGGATGTACACCGAGGTTCGTGACGCGCGCGTCTCATCGAAACCCTGCAGCGCAAGGCAGCGGTTGTACTGGACCAGCGCATCCTTCCAGCGCCCGAGCATCTCGAACGCCTCGGCCAGATTCTCGCGCGCCAGAGCCTCGTACTCGACCGCGCCGATCTTCTCGTCGATGCGCACACTCTTCTGGAAGTAGTCGACCGCCGTAACGAAATCGCCCCGGCTGAACTCGATGATCCCCACGTTGTTGTACGCGGTGATCAGGTCCCACAGATCGCCCTCGGACTCCGAGAGCGCCAGGTTCATCTTGTAGTACTGCAGCGCGTTGATCCAATCGCCGAGTTTCCATAACGTGTTGCCGAGGTTCGTCGACGCAACCTTGCTGAGCTGCTCCGAACCGACCTTCTCGGCGACCTTGAGCGCATCCATCAACAGCTCGCGCGACTTCTGCCAATTGCCGAGGCTGAACTCGATGACGCCGAGCATGTTCATGACGTAGCCGAAGACAATGTTTGGCGCGTTCGGATCGAGCAGATCCAGGGCACGGCTGGCCGAGGCGCGCGCGGCCTCGGGATCATCCTTTTCGCGATACAGCCACGCCGTCCGGTTCAGCAGCTCGGCCACGTCGTTGGTCATCCCGAGCCGTTGAAAGTGATCGATCGCGTTCTGGAAGTACGACAGCGCCGCTTCCTGATCGCCGCGTTTGCCGAGCACCTTGCCGATCTTCTTCATGACGCGGGCGAGATCGGCGTTGGGCGCGTCATCGCTGCTGCGCGCCTGGATGCTCTTCAGCAGGAACTGATAGGCCTGCATCGCCGCGCGGTTGTCGTTGCTGCGGTAGTACGCGTCGGCGAGTTTCTCGCGGACCTCAGCTTTGCGCGCTTCCTCGGCGCCGGCTAGATCCATCAGTTCCAGCGCGCTGCGATAAAAATCGGTAGCGCCCTGATGCGCGATCGTGCGCATGGCCATGTCACCGGCATCGACCGCGTACCGAATGCCTTTGGCTTTGTCGGTGGCGCGCGCGTAGTGGAAGGCAACCTGGCCGAGGAGATGCGCCGCGCCGCCGAGCAACGCAGGCTCGAACGCGTCGGCGACGCGCTGATGCAACTCCGTCCGCCGCCGCTCCGTCATCGCGTTGTAGACCGCTTCGCGAAGATGAATCTGCGGGAAGGTGATGGTCTTGCCGTCGTTCGATTCGTCGAGCAGGCCGAGCGCGACGACTTCGCGCAACGCGCGGAATGCCTCTTCGCGCGAACGCGAGGCTACGCTCGTGACCAGATCGACGCTCGATGATTCGCCGACGACCGCCGCGGCTTCGATCACTTCGCGATGCTTCGGCGCCAGCGCCTCCACGCGCTCCATGAGGATCGACGCCGCGCCGCCGGGGATGCGCAGTCCCTGGATGCGATCCATCTCGGCGACCCAGCCGTTCGCTTCCCAATGCAGGTAGCCGTGCGCGATGAGGTAGTCGACGACGCGGCGGATGATCAGCGGCGAACCGGCCGATTCCCACAGCGTCCAGCGGACGAGATCATCGGAAACGTCGTTTTCGCCGAGGAGCGATTGCAGATGCTCGCGGACGAGCGGCTCACTCAGCGCTTCGACGCGGATGATCGGGAAGTTTCCTTCGCGCGCGCGATGCTCCCAAGCGGCCAGATGCGCGCCCGGTTCCGTGGCAGCCTCGCTGGACGAATCGATCGTCAGCGTTCCGATGACCAGCAGCCGGTTCTGCCGTGCTTCGCCGATGAGGAACGAGAAAAGATCGGCCGTCGACGGATCGGCCCACTGAACGTCCTCGATCACGAGAATCAGCGGCGACGCGCCCGATTCGCTCTCCGCCGAACTGGCGCTGAGGAAGCCGTACATGTCCTGCATCGCCTGCACGATGCGGTTGAAGAGTCTGTACTTCTGCCCGGTGGCGGGGGCCGAGTCCTCCCCTTTCGCGGCCGCGACGACGGGACGCAACAGCCGCCGGATTTCGCCCGAGACGTCGGCATCAGGATTCACCGCCGTCAACATCTGCTGAAAGATCTCGAAGAACGGCGCGTAGATGGTCTTGCGATTGATCGGGCAGCGCCCGCAGAAAATGCGCGCGCCCTCGAGCTGCGCGCGTAGCGTGGCGTCGCGCACGATGCGGCTCTTGCCCATTCCCTCGTCGCCGGCCACGATCACGCCGTTGCCGCGTCCTTCGCGCGCCTCGCCGATCATCGACGCAAGCTGCGCGACCTCCGTCTTCCGTCCGATCAGCGGCGCTGCGAACAGCTCGCCGCGGCCGACCAGCAGCTCGGCCGCATCCGCGCGTTTTCCGGCGGCTGCCGCAACGTCCTGCAGAAGTGCGGCTGCCGAGGGATAGCGATGCCGCGGATCCTTTTCGAGCAGCCGCATGATGATCAGCTCGAGCTCCGGCGGGACGCGAGGATTGATCGACGACGGCGGCCGGATGTCCTCGTCGAGATGCATCCGGATCACCTCGATCGACGGCTTGCCGTAACCCGGCAGCGCGCCGGTCACCGTTTCGTAGAGCGTCATGCCGAGGGAGTAGAGGTCGGCGCGCGGATCGACGCGATCCTGTTTCAACACCTCGGGCGGCATGTAGTGCAGCGAGCCGCGAATCTGCCGGTCGAGCACCTGACGGCTTTCGACGGCTACGCCGAAATCCATGATCTTCGCGTGGCCGCGGTCGTCGACGAGGATGTTCGACGGCTTCAGATCGAGATGGATGATGCCGAGGTGATGCACGTGATGCAGAGCCGAGGCGATCTGCAGAATCACGTCGTAGAGCGCGGGCCAGCTATGTCCGTCGAAGTACTCTGAGATCTTCTTGCCCGCGAAGTACTCCATCGTGAAGTACGGGAAGCGATCGTGCAGCAGACCGTACTCGCGAACCTTGACGATGCTCTCGTGCTCGAGCGAAGCGAGCGTCGAAAACTCGGTCTTGAATCGGAGGAGCTGCTGCGGCTCGGAAAGCTCGTGGCGCAGGATCTTGATCGCCTCATCCTGCTGATTGGCGACGTCGAACACGCGGTAGACGCAGGTCGCCGCCGTTTCCTTGAGGATCGCGCGAAGCTGGTAGCGTGCGGGAAGTTGCAGCGCAGATTCGGTGGCTGGCTCGGCAGTGGTCGTCATTGGCTCTGATACGTTTCTGTTAACGGGTCAAATATAACCCTGCCGCAGAAAACCGTGGTCAGAAAGTTGACCATGACCGCGTCGTACAATGCGCGCGCTCCGTGTCCGATCTCCCGCAAAGCGTTGATCGCTTCGATGTTGTGCGCATTCTCGGCAAAGGCGGGATGGGGACGGTCTATCTGGCGCGCGACCAGCGCCTCGAACGGCTGGTGGCCATCAAAGTTCTACACGCGGAAGACCTCGCCGACAACGATCGCCGCCAGCGTTTTCTCCGCGAAGCGAGAACGGCAGCCGCGATTCGCCACGCCAACGTGGCCACGATTTATGAGGTCGGCGAGACGGGCGAAGGCGTTCCGTTCATCGTCATGGAGTACTGCGAAGGGGAAACGCTCTCGCAGCGGATGCGACGCCGGCCGATCGAAGCGGGCGAGTTTCTCAGCATCGCGCGGCAGATAGCGGCCGGCGCCGCGGCGGCGCACGAAGGCGGCATCGTCCATCGCGATCTGAAGTCGGCCAACATCATGATCGAGCCGACCGGGCTGGTGAAAATTCTCGATTTCGGTCTGGCCAAGACGTTGCCGACGCAGCTGACGCGTTCGCGCGAATCGTCGGCCAGCCGGATGTTCGGCACGCTTCACTACCTTGCGCCGGAGCAGATTCGCGGCATCCCGGCTGACGCGCGCACCGATCTCTTTTCCATCGGCGTGATCTTTTTTCAGATGGCGACGGGACAGTTGCCGTTCAACGCCGATGCGCCGCTGATGGTGCTCGAAAAGATTCGCGACTCCGAGCCGGAGCCGTTCGTCGCGCGCGATCCTGCCTTCCCGCCGGCAGCGACCAAGATCATCGGCAAGCTGCTGAAGAAAGAGCCGGACAATCGTTACCAGACCGCGCGCGATCTGCTGGCCGATCTCGAAGAGCTCGATACGCCCACCGCGCGCTTTCCGACCTCGGCCAGCCGTTCCCATTCGTCGCTTGGCCGTACCCGGGCCCGCCCTCGCTGGATGCGCCTCGTGTTCACGATCCTGGCATTCGTTATCGGAGCGGGCGCGATCGTCTACTTCAATCGGCACACGAAGCCTGACGTCCAGCCGGCGCTCGCCACGTCCGCGCCGCCGCCGATCCGTTCGATGGCCGTCATGCCGCTCGACAACATCTCGAACAACACCAAGGACGACTTCCTCTCCGTCGGCCTGGCCGATGCGCTCGTGACCAAGCTCCAGCAGATTCCGTCGCTGCAGGTCCGGCCAACGTCCGCCATCGCCGGCTTTCACAACAAGAAGGTGGACACGAAGACCGCCGCCGACCAGTTGCACGTCGACAGCGTTCTGGAAGGCCACTTTCTGGCCGCCGGCGATCTCGTTCGCGTGAACCTGCAGCTCACCGATTCGCGCACCGGCTACAACGTCTGGGCCGATACGATCGACGGCAAGCGCGCCGATCTCATCAAACTGATCGATGACGTTTCCTCACGCACGGTGACCGCCCTCAATCAGAAGCTCGGCGTCCAGAAGTCCGGCAACGCCTCGGAGCCGCGGTCGTCGAATCCGCGCGCGTTCGAGGAGTATCTCCGGGCCCGCGCGCTCAGCGGCAGCCTCGTGCCGGCCGAGCAC
>JBAVBF010000162.1:0-2723 GCA_049586115.1 Thermoanaerobaculia bacterium
AGGGGGTCCTTCGACCGTCCTCCGGCGGCTCAGGATGACAACACTACGCGACGCGCAGGGTAGACTTTTGGCGACATGCGCACGCTTCTCCACGCCGTCATCCAGAACGCCGTCGTCACCAGCGCGGCGACGCTTTGGCCGGTGGCGCTGCGCGTCGATCCATTCGTTCTGCGGGCGGCCGAGGTGTTGCCGTTCGAGGAAGTGAACGTGATCAATGTAGCGACCGGCGAGCGGTTCTGGACGTGGATCGAGCCGGCCGTGGAGGGGAGCGGCGAGGTGGCCGTGCACTCCGGCACGCGCTCGCCAGTGAGGGTCGGCGACACCATCAGCATCATGGCCTTCGCCACGTTTCACGAGGGGCAGACGCTGGCGCACACGCCGCGCATTGTCACGCTCGGCGCGAACAATCAGGTGATCTCGGTCGGCGAAGGATGAGCGCGCGCTGGCTGACGCGCATCGCCGCCGCGCTGCTGTTTATGTCGCTGGCCGCAACGACGCTGCCGCGGCTCATCGCCATCGTGAACAACGCGTGGACGCTGCTGCCGCTGTCGTACGAAATGCGGCGCGAGCGGCAGATGGGTGCATGGTACGCATCGATCGAAACACTTCGCGCCGAGTTGCCGAAGAAAGAGCAGGTCGCGCTGATCGCGCCGCCTCGCGATCCCGACGCGGCGGTGTTCGCGAATTACTACCTCTATCCGATCCGCACGCGGCTCTTCGCCGGACGCAACGCGTATCGCAACGCGGCGCCCGATCCGACGCGGCCGAACGTCATCGTCGCCGTGAACGCCGCCCACGCCGAGCGGACAACATACGACGTCCTCCGCGATCGCGATCTTCGCGCGGGACATCGCGTCGCGGCAGTCCCGCAACTCAGCGACCCGGCAACGACGTTCATCCTCCCGATCGCGGCATCGGTCGATGGTCCATCGCCGGATACCTTCCTCATCGAAGCGACGCTCGTGAACCCCAGTGCTGCGCCGGCCGCGATTCGCGTTACGTTCTGGCCGAAAGGGCTCGTGCGGACGATTACGATCCCGGCGCGCGGCACGGCCGCCTACTACGATTTCGTCTATCAACTTTTCGGGACCATGAGCAGCGGCTGGATGCGCGTCGAGTCGCCGCAGCCGGTACGCGGCGCGTTCTACTTTGCGAACCGCGGGCGAGGGGACGCGACGTTGCTGCCGAATGCGAATCACCCTGCGACGCACTTGTTTCCGTTCACTCTTTACCGCGACAGCAAGCTTTTCGTGGTGAATCCAAACGACGTCTTGACCGTGGCGACCGTCAACGGCGAGCCGATTCCGCTGATGCCCCACGACGTTCTCGTTCGGCCAGTCGCAACCACGCCCGAGGTCGCGGGAAATGTGTACGCCTTTCTCACCACGCGCGAGTTGAACGGCAAGACCAATTTCGAATGGGCTGCGTGGTTTCCGTGGGAGAAATGACCGGATTCATCGTCACGCTCATTCTCTTCCCGCTCGTCGGCATGAGCTTCGGCCGCCGCGGCCTCGGCGAAGCGTTCCTCCTCGGAGTCGGCATCACAGGAGCCGTGCTCTTCGTAGCAGCCGTCGCGCACGTGCCACTCGTAATCGCGATGGTCGTGCTCGGAATGTGGGGAATTGGGCGTGGAGTGTGGAAGCTGACAAAGGTTTTTCCACTCCCTACCCCCCACTCCCCACTCCCGACAATCCTCATCTGCATCCCACTCGTCGCGATGACATTTGCCGCCGCCATCACACCGCTCAACGACTTCGACGGCCGTGCGTTCTGGGTATTGAAAGCGAAAGGGATCGCGCACGAGCGGAGCATTGACGGATCGTTTTTTCACGGCGGCACGCACGATCCGCGCAACCAATATCCGATCCTGATTCCGCTCGACGGCGCGGTGATCCTCAGCTTCGCGCACAGTCTCGATGACCGCAATCTGCGCTGGCTCTACCTCGGCATCCTCGCCGCGCTGGCGCTGCTGGTACGCGAGCGAATCGGCCGTCTGGTGTCGCCGGCGGCAGGCGCGTGGTGCGCGGCGATCCTCGTCTGGATTCCGCAGTTCGCCGTCGAGCCGGAAGGCGGAGCGCTGTCGGCGTACAACGACATCGCCATCGCCGCATTCGCCGCCGGCGCATTCTTCGAACTGCTCGACGCGGACGCGCGACGAAGCGAAATCCGCTTCGGACTCTGGCTCGCCTTCCTCGTGCTCACAAAAAGCGAAGGCCTGCCGCTCGCGCTCGTTTTCCTCGCCATCGGCGCGTTCGTTTTTCGCAAACGGATTCTCGCGCCCGCGTTCCTCGCCATCATCGCAACCTTGTCGCTCATCGTCTGGCGATTTCGAATCCCTGCCGGCGACGAAGAAGACGTCTTCCGCCTGCTGCCGACGATCCCCGAAAAACTTCACCGCCTCGGAATCGCCGTCGCCGCCTTCCCGCGTCACATGCTGCTGATGCCGAGGTGGGGGATTTTCTGGATCGCGGTGATCGTCGCCGCAGTCGTTGTGCGCAAACTTCGCGCAGCTCACGTCACAATCGCGGTCATCGCTTCGATTCTGGCGACCTACACCGCCGTCTACGTCACGACCGCGTGGATTCCGTCGGAACTGATTGCCGTCACTGCCGACCGGCTGCTCATGCACATCATCGCGCCGTCGCTGTTTCTGCTGGCACTCGCAGCGCGCACAAGAAAAACCCTGTCATCCTGAGCCGCCGCAGGACGGTCGAAGGACCCCC
>JBAVBF010000163.1:0-11650 GCA_049586115.1 Thermoanaerobaculia bacterium
TGCGGCGGGAGTGTTCGGTTCCGCCTCCTCGACCGGAGCGGCATCCGCGACTTCCGTTGCGGCAGATTCAAGTCCATAGCGCACGTAGAGCGCCTTGAGGCGCGCCACATCTTCCGGTCCGAGAGTAAAGAGACCCGTCGAACGCGAAGGCTTGAGGCCCAATCGCCGGCGAACGAGCGAACCGATCCACCGCGGCGTCACCCGGCGTTCGTACTCAGCGCCGTAGCGGGCGATGAACTCAGTCGTAATGTCCTGGATTGCAAGCCGGACGTCCGGACCCTTCGAGACCAGATCGCGGATCACCGTGAGGATTTGCGCTTCTGCAGTTTCCGAGCGCTCCTCGACGAGGTCCTCGTTGTACTTGCCGAGCGTGCCGACCACCCACTCTCGCGCAGACACATCGTCGATCACCGAAACGAGAGGCCCGAAGATTTGCTGGAGCCTCGGTTCGAGATCGCGAGCGCCCGCGCGGGTTTGCCCCCGCGCGTCCTTGAAGTGCCGCAGACGATAGAGGAGCAACTGATTGCGCAGGCTTCGGGCCTCCTCGTGGAACGAGTCATCGAGGTTCAGCGGAATGTCGTGCCGGAGCTTGCCTCCGCGCATGTCCTCGGTGAGGCACCGGCTCTCGAGCGCCCGGTCCTGGAAGAAGCCACGGGTTGCAATGATCTTCGGTCCGAAGACGTGGTAGGCCCGCGGGTCGAACTCTTTCTTCGGGGAGACTTCCGTGCGGAGGACGGGGAAGCCTCTGGCGTTCCCGTTATTCAGGATCTTCACGATCTCGCTCTTCTCGTCCGACGCGCGGAAGTCTCCCTCGTCCAAAATGAGCGTCCCGCGGAACGAGTCCAAGATCCGGAAGATCGGCGAGACCGTGCTCGCGGCGGAGGCAAAGATCGGGAAGCGGCAGAGCGCCCCGACAGCCAGGAGAAAACGCGTCTTGCCGCTTCCGTAGCCGCCGCGAACACGGACATAGGGGACTTCGTGGAAGGCGTCGTATATCCAGGTAAAAAGAATGTAGTAGATAGCAATCGTTTCGAAGTCTTCCGATACCTCGACAAAACGATGCACGAAGTCCCGGATACGGGAAACGAGATCGGAGACCGTGCCGTATTCGGCCGGTTCGGACGGAAAGAGCACTACCCCGTGCTTCACGAGGTTGTTCGTGGCGGAGTACGGCACAAGGCGCTCCAAAGGAGAAAGGTCGGCACTCTCCTCATATCCCCAAGCCTCGGCCGTGCCCACGACGAACTGCGTTTTGCGTAGTGCAGGGTCGTAGACCATCTCCACCAGTTCACCATTCGGGAGAACGGCCGAGGCGGTCGGTATGAGGAGTTGCTTCTCTGCTGGCTTTTTCTCCGGTTCAACCGGTGCCATAGATTTCATTGGTGAATTGGAAGCGCTCCAGCGCATCGAGCGCCTGGCCGAAGGTCATCGACTCCTTGTCCATGAGGAACTGCACGACGTCGCCCCTCACGCCACAGACCGAGCAAACGTAGGTATTCGTCTCCGGGTAGACGCTGAAAGAAAGTTCCCGATCGTCATGGAAGGGGCAGTGCGCGACGAGACGCTTGCCCTCCGCCCGGAGCGTCGCGTACTCCTCCACGACTTCGTGGAGCTTCACGGACTTGCGGAGGCCGTCTGCCCGAGTCCGGACGGATTTGTGGAGCGGCTGGAATGCCCGCACCGTGGGCGGCCTGTCGGATGGATCGGCAGGATGGTCGGCGCCATCCGCGGCAGCGGCCAGGAGAATCTCGAAATCGAGAGCGGTCTTTTCCTGCCAGACGAAGAACTCGGTCACATCGCCGGCGCAGGCCGGCAGTTTCACGATGCGGGCGCGCGGCAGGACGGCCTGCACGTTCTCGGCGGCCGCGTCACCGGCCTTGCCGCGATTGAAGCAGATAAAGACGTACTTCACCGCGTCGAAGAGCGGCACCCATTCCTTGAGGAACGTCTCTCGTCCTTCCGTTGAGGAGACCGCCTGGAACCCGTTCGCCTCCAAGACAAGGCGATCAAATTCGTTGTCGCAGATGACGACGCGGTACGGCTTCCGTGCCAGGAGATCACGGCCGTAGAGCTCCGGGCCGAACTTCGGATCGGAGATCACTTGGGGAGAGTCAGAGATGTCTGTCGGTGCTTTGGCGTAGCGGAATCCAAGCACCGCGCGTTCCGGGCCGAAGACCGGAATCGTGATCCGCTCGCCGTTCCAGCCGAGCAGATGCCGTTCGATGAGCGTGGCGGGGATCCCTCGACCTTTGAGATAGCTCCGGATCTCCTCCGGCAGGAAGCGGTGATACCGCTCCGCGCGTGCGCGCGGGGTAAGGATTGATTTGAACATGCGCGTAACGGTACGCGCGCTCTTGAAAACGCACGAGACGGCATATGTCCAGCGGCGCTGTACTTCTACAGTCTCGTTGAATTTCTGAAGTCGCCGTATAACGGAGGGCATGCGCAAGCCATCGTCCGCCGAGGCGCTCACCGAGGAGGAGCGCGTCAGGCAATACGCCGAAATAGTCTTTGCTGTCGCCGCGCGCCTGGAAGGCGTGGGTAGTAACGCCGTCCCTTTGACAGCTCCCAACACGGGAGGTACGGTTTCTGCGGGGTCGGAGGTCGAGCCCCAAGCACCTCACAACTCAATACCCCAATGAAACGACTGTTCGGCTATACCCGAGTTTCCACTGCGAAACAGGGCGAGCATGGCGTGTCGCTGCAGGAGCAAAAAGACGCGATCCTGCGGTACGCGGAAAGGTTCGGCTTCTCGATCGTCGAATGGTTCGAAGAGCGTCAGACTGCCGCAAAACGCGGACGGCCTGTGTTCAACGCGATGATGAAGGCGCTTCGAAACGCTAAGGCGGACGGCGTTGTCATCCACAAGATCGACCGCAGCGCCCGCAACCTGCGGGACTGGGCCGACCTCGGAGACTTGATCGACGCGGGAGTCGACGTGCACTTCGCGAACGAGACGATGGACTTGAAGTCTCGCGGAGGCCGGCTCTCCGCGGACATCCTCGCGGTCGTCGCCGCGGACTTCATCCGTAACAACAGAGAGGAGACGCGGAAGGGTTTCTACGGGCGCCTCAAGCAAGGCATCTATCCCTTGAATGCTCCGCTCGGCTACCTCGACCAGGGCGGCGGAAAGCCGAAAGCGATCGATCCGGTGCGGGGGCCGCTCGTGCATCACGGGTTCAAGCGCTACGCCACGGGCGAGGTCAGTCTCCATGCGCTGCTCGAAGAGCTCCACGGGAAAGGCTTGCGGAACCGACGCGGCAACGCGCTCACGCTCACAGGCCTCGTGACCATTCTCCGGAATCCCTTCTACACCGGTGTCATTCAGCTCCGGCGCACCAACGAATCTTTTGCCGGCATCCACGAGCCGCTCATCTCGACCGCGCTTTTCCGACGTGTTCAGGATGTATTCGACGGCAAGCGTCCGCGCCGTTTGCAGGTGCATGACTATCGCTACCGGCGGCTCTTCGCCTGTGCCACCTGCGGCCTCAGCCTCATTGCTTCACGCCACAAAGGCCACGTGTATTACCGCTGCCAAAATGCGGCGTGTCCCACGACGTGCGTGCGGGAAGAGGCTCTCGATGCCGCGGTCACCGAGACACTCCGAAGCATCACCGTCCCCGGAGACTTGGTTGATCGTTGCAAGGAGGAGATGGACTTGGCGTTTGCGAATTCAGACGCGCTCCAAGAAGCGACTCGGAAACAACTCGAAGGCGTACTCGGAGCCGTGGGCACTCGCCTTGACCGGCTGACCGATGTGTATCTGGAGGGCCAGATCGACAAAGCGGCCTACGAAGAGCGGCGCACCACGCTGGTTCTCGAAAGACAGGAGGCGCGCGAGCGAATCGCCGATGTAGCGGGCAATCCCGGCCGCCAGCGGGCCGTGATCGAGAAATGCCTCGAACTCGTCCGAAGCCCGAAATTGCTGTACGAAAACGGCACCGACGAAGAGAAGCGCCGAATCCTGTCTGTGGCCACCTCGAACCGCCTCGTCAGCGGCAAGAACGTAAAGATTGCAGTGCCTGAACCGTTTCTGTTCCTCGCGAGCGCGCAAGAAACTGCATGTTGTGCCCCCAATGGGGTGCAACCTCGAACCGCAACGGCTCTCTCCGAAGCCCTCTTTGCCTGGGCAGAAGCCCACGGGTCCGAAGCAGTTGACATTCTCGACGCACTAGCGCCGAGAGGTCTACCAACGGCGGAAGCGGCCTAAAGCCAGAAACACCCCGAAGGGGGTGTTTCTGTTCTCCTGCACTACCCTCCGTACAACGTCCCCAATGTCTACAATGTCCGTTTCTGCGGGCCGTCACCTAGCTGCGTCCGCCCTTTGACGGACTCTTTGCGGGGTTCTAGAATTCAACGGTAAGGTTTTTTTCTAACATCCCTCCTCCCATGCCCGAAGTCTTCGCCGCGGATTCCGCGGAACCTATTTCCGAAGCAGAACTCCGATCACTGATTGCCCGGCACCTACCGGCTTGGCAGCAGGCCTGTGATGCCGATGACGCGGAGTCCATCGTCCTTCACGAGGCGTCGTTCGGCAGCTCCACGCGCGAGCTATTCCTCTTCGCCTGTGCGATCAAATACGCCGCGGCGAAGGGTAAGCATGTGCATGTTGCCACCGGACCGGGAAGGATAAGGCGCGCGCCCGAGACACTGTTGCCAGACGCCACGTTGGGGGTGGTGTATCGGGAGGCTCCTCTTAAGCGGCGTGTTTCCGTTCGCCGCAGCGATTCGAAGAAAGCAAACACCAAGAAGTGATCACACCTAACTGTCGGGTCTTGAAATCTCAAAGGTAGGTTCGTCCGGCAAAATTTTGAATGGCCGTCGGTGAGTCCCCAGTGTTCGCCGATGAATCGCGTCGCCCGATATCGCGCTAAGATAGCGGTCACGAGGTGACCCATGGAGACGGTGACAGGAGGACAAGCGCAGTGAATTCTCGAACGGCTGTTGGCGGATCGTCGGGTTCTCGCCGCAGGACGTTCAGCGGTACGTGGCAGATATCGATCGCGAAATCCAGGATCTTGAGCGGCGGCTGGCCGTCCTACGAGAGGCAGCCGGCAACGAGCCTGTGGCCTAAACGGCACCGCGGAGCGCAGTCGCTACGTCAAAGAAAGGGAAGCGTAGACCGGGCCGCCCCAAGAAGAGTTCGGGACATCCGCGCGGTAGGGCGGGGACCTTGGCTGTCTTACTTTGGTCCATCCTCGCAGCAGAACATGCGGCGATCGCGGCGATTCGAGCCGATAAGGGCGTCAAAGCCGCGATCTACGCGGCGTGAGCCGCCGTCAAAAAGGGCTGGCTGCAGAACTATCACCGGCCTAAGCAGACTGCATCCGAGCATTGGCTCGCTCGACCTTATTCTCCTTCAACACCTTCCGGGCTTCCTTCATCAGTTTCATGCCGCGGAAGTAGATCAGCGTTCGCAGGATTTGGCGGTCGTCTTTGGTCAAGACATCGTAGACTAGGATCCGTTCGGTCCACTCGATTTTGAATTCACTCAGGCACCAAGTGTGGGTAGATTAAGCAGCTCGGAGAAGCCTTGAAGATATTGATACTGGGGGCAGGTCGGATTGGGGCAACGGTGGCGTGGGACCTCGCAAAACGCAAGGAAGTCGTCGCCGTAGGATTGGCTGACGCAAGCGAAACGGCGTTAACAGCAGCATCCTCTTGGATTAGCAACGACAAGGTAGCGGTCCACCTTATCGATATCAAGCACCAAGACGCAACAGTTGCGCTTATGCGAAAGTATGACGTCGGCGTCGTGACGCTACCTTTGCGGGGCGCGAGCTACAAGGCCATCGAAGCCGCGATCCTAGCCGGCTTGAGTGTCGTTGACGTCTTGGAAGAGTACCATCGAAGGCCCGACGAGTATGAGTTTGAGGACTTGGAGGTGCCGAACGGCATGAGTCCTCACGAGTACGGCGAAATGCTTCACGGTAAGGCAGTTGCTGCCGGGGTCACTATTCTCGACGGCATGGGGTTCGCGCCTGGTCTAAGCAACGTCACGGTAGGTGAGGGCCTCAGGACGCTGGATGTTGCCCACTCTGCGGTCGCCCGTGTCGGAGGAATCCCCTCGAAGGACACGGCGCAGACCTATCCCTTGCGATACGTAATCACTTGGTCTTTCGACCATGTTCTCCGTGAGTACATGGTTCGAGTGCCGATATTGCGGGACGGACAAATCGTGGAAGTGGAAGCCGCGTCCGATTATGACAGCTTCCGCTTCAATGAATGCGGAAAGGATGAGCAACTCGAGTCCGCAATTACGCCTGGAATGCCCAGCTTCATTCACACTCGACCCCAGCTGCGCGACTTCTCCGAGCGAACTATCCGCTGGCCCGGCCACTGGTCCGGAGTACGCACTCTGAAGGAGTGCGGTCTTCTCGCACTTCAACCCATACCGTTCCGCGGTACGCATATCGCGCCGAGAGACTTCGTAGCGACCGTGCTTCGCCAGAGCCTTCACGCGAGGAGCCACGGCGAGCGCGATGCCTGTGTCATGTGGAACACCGTAATCGGGTCGCTGGACAGTCTTCCCACTCGGATCGACTACTACATGTGGGACGATGCTGACACAATCCACAACATCAGCTCCATGGCACGCGTTACAGCCTTCACTGCAGCCGCAGGAGCCATATTCGTAGGCGAGCGACGCCTGAAATCCGGAATCATTCCACCAGAGGATGCCATCTTCGGCGACCTCTATAGCGAGTTGCTTCAAATCTTGCGATCCCGCGGCATCACGATAAGTCAGCGCATATCAGCCGCTTAAACGGCGCTCGCGGACGACACCAAAAACCTCCGTGTCAGCATGGAACCAAACTATCCAGCTGCGCTACTAGCCGACGCTCCTCGGCTTTCATCGGCAGATCTGTCAAGTCGAGCTTTCTTCGATCTCGAGTCTCCGACCAATGCTGCCCCAGCAACCACCAAAACTCCACCAGTGATCGTCCGGGCGTTAAGCGTTTCTCTCAGAATCAATTCTCCCAAGATAACACCTGTAACAGTTTCTATATTAACAAACACGCTCGCTTCTCCAACGCTTGTCCTTCTAAGGCCCCAGTTCCACAAACCGTAGGCGCCTGCGGTACAAAACAGACCGGATCCAACTACGGCAAGCGTGACCTCTAGTGAAGGCACTTGAGGAATGCCGTCGGCCCACAATGCCAAAGCCAAGGCAGCCACCGTTCCTGCCAACACTGACAAAAACGTCGTCGTAAGTACGCTATGCCGTTCCATCAGACGCTTGCTGATCAGCGTCCACGCCGTGATCGCGACGAGCGACGCTAGAACATAGATCACCCCAAGATGGATAGCTTGGATGGCTTCGGCTCGCGCGATTCCGAAAACGCCCGCTATCGAAAGCAGAATCGCTGCCCAGGTCCGCCAGCATGACCGTTCGCGCAACATGATGATGCCGCTGACGGCCAGCAACGCCGGCAAAACACCGGACACTACCGCAGCGTTTGAGGCATTCAGACGTCGTATTCCCTCGAATTGCAGCCCGTATGTGACAGGTACCATCAGTAGACCGCACACAACCAACTTAGACAAGTCCGCTACTCCGACGCGGCGCCATGCGCAGCCAGAAGCCACGCCCAAGGCGATAGAACCGACCGCGAAGCGACACGCAACTGTCTGCAAAACCGTTAGTTCTGACAGAGCGATCTTCGCGAGAACAAACCCCGCGCCCCAAAGGACGCTAGCCGACATGAGCGCTAGCGACGGCAAACCCGCTTGGTGTCGATTGAGGGCTTTGCCGACGCTGATACCGCGCTCAATCATTAGCTTGCGATTTCCGCTTCATGCCACACTCCCGCCGACGCGTTGATCAAAAGCCGCGAATGGTGTTGCGACAACCGGCGCCGGTCGAACGAACTTCTGCTAACTCGCACGTTGTTTGATTTCCTCAAGTATTAACAACTCCTGCGCGAACCGAAGATCATCCAACGTCGTGGCTGCGGCACTCTTCACCAACGTCGACTCTTGCGAATCCTGTATAATACGCTCTAGCGTCGGTATCGCGTTGATCTCACCTAACGCGTGCACGCCCGCAACAGCCGCTAGCTTGCGCCTGTCGCTCGCTCGCTGCTCGCCTCGCCTGACGGGCGCCTGGATCGGCGGCCAGCACTTCGGCCATCGCGTCTGATCCAAACATCGACACAGGAATGGGCCACCCTCAGGCGCTCCTGTCGCAGCCAAAGCCTCCAGCAAAGCTGCCTCTCCTGGTATAGCGGGTTCCACCTCTGCCTCGCGCAACAGGGTTCTGACGGCAGTCTCGGAGGCGATCTCGCCGAGCGTCCGATACGCAGTTACCCTCTCACGCAATTCGCCGGCGAACAACCGCGCCAACAATGGAATCCCCTCGTCCCCTCGAACAGCCGCTATTGCTTGTGTGGCAGCTAAGGCCTCGCGCGGTTGCAGTCTTCCATCATCAATCAGTGTACGAATCCAATCCGCGCCCGCCTCTAGCCTGCAGGCCGCAATCATCCTAAACGCCGACGCCAGCAGTGTGGGATCCTGCTGCTGGAACATCAACTCCAGCACTGGTGTCGCTACGCCCGGGTCGCGGTGCGCAGCGGCCGCATTTAAGCACGCCGCTCTCACTGCCCGCAGACGAGGCCGGCTGAATACCTCGGTGAGGAATGCACGCCAGACCTCGCCACTTGCCATCACCGCGTGATCTGCTGCCTGCGCTAGAACCGACAAAGGCAAAGGCCGGTCTTCATCCAACAGCGATGTGATCACATCATCCGGGAGCACCGGTAAACGCCGCAGCACGCTACTGAGGCCGGCGCTCACCGGGCCTGCATTGCTTAACAACGCGCTCAATACGGCGGGCGCCGGCAACGAAACATCCTCAGCCAAGTAGCTAGCCCACCACATCAGAAGCCGAGCATTCCTGGTGTCCATAGCGGTCCGAAGAATTCTCCCGCCTGTTTCCGCATTCCCGTTCTTGAGAACTATGTAGCAGCCAAGTTGCTGTTGATCGCCACGCCACTCCTCTAACTTCGTCATAATCGTGCGCGTTACGGCCGGGGTTTGTAATGCGAGGAGGGCCTCGGCCGCCGCGGCGCGAACATACGAGCTGCGCCTCGCCAAGAACGGGAATACGACCTTCCACGAATCTGTGTCGCCGACTTCGCCGACCAGCCTGAGAACCGCTGCAACCAGCTGTGCCTCGGCCTCGCGCTCCAGATCCAGCTCTCGACGGTCGGCCAGCGCAAGCAAGACCTGATTGCCATAACTGGCCGATTGTTCCGACGTTATGTTCCTCAATACTTCGAAATATCGAAGCTGCAATGCCAAGCTGCTCTGCCCATCCTCGAGCTTATTGCGAAAAAAGCTGTTGACAAGAACTTCAGCTTCCATGTGCGTACTTGCGACGAGCCCAAGCGCGATCGTCGCCTGATCGCGGATCGGATCCAATGCAAAATCATCGCACACTATTGCAATGAGACGTGATACGAGCGCCTCCAAGTATTCTTCTTCCACCGCAGCCACATCGCTTGCACAACGCGCCGCCAGCAGTACGCGAACTGTGTCCTCGGAATGCGCTCGTGCCTTCCAAATAGACCGCAGAATCCAACCGGCGGCGGCCGGCGTCAAATGAGCTGCGGCGAACCTAACCACCTCCTCCCACCTTGGCGAAAGTAGTACCGGCTCAAGCACACCCCTCCAATCTCGCTCGTCTAAGACTGACCGCGCGGTGTAGTATTCTTGAATCGTCAAGTGTACAAATCTGTATGTGCTTCGCCCGACCGGCGTGATGATTCCGTCTTGTGCGACAAGCACATCGCGCCAATCCTTAGCTGTCGTCTGCCTAATCAGGGGGTCTGCACTTCTGCTTGTCTCGACCGCCAGATATGCGAGGAGTTCCTCTTCAGAGAAAATCTCCTTGCCTCTGGCGAACAACTCCCGGCAGAGGCTCTTTAGAATTGTTTCCTTCGTGCCGACGGGAAGGTTCAACCGGGGCTCTATGGTCACTCTGCGTTCTAATAACAGGCGGCTCGCCGCCGAATAGATGTCCACGCGCCGGGCCGGCAGCGCAAATGCAGGATCTTTCTCCAGAACTGCCGCGGCTAGTGCCAAGAGTAGCGGTGTCCGGGCTATAGAGGCCGTTGCCGAATTAGCGCGAATCGCTCGGTGCGCCGCGGTTCCTTTTGCTGTGGAGCCGAACCATCGTGCTAGAAACCTTTGCTGCTGCTCCGTGTTGAACCCTACGCATTCAAACGCTGGGAAACTTGGCCCCAGCGTACGCATTCCATACGCCACGGTTCGACAACTAACTGCGACCCTGCAGTCACGTCCGGTCAGCCGAGCCAGTTCGCCCCGCAGGCGCGCCACATCCGCCAACGGCACCTCGTCGAGGCCGTCGCATAAAAGAAACGCCGTGCCGCACCGTAGAGAATCTATCAGATATTCGGCGACATCGGGCCACGCAGACCGAATATATCGTTCGATCGCACCTACACTTGCGTCTAGTTCGTCAAGCGGCACGAAGATCGGAACGACGCCCGGCACCAGATCTCCCCGCGCTATCCTAACGAGAAGATATTTGAGAAGTGTTGTTTTCCCCATTCCGGGATCCCCGAGCAATGCCACGCGACGCCGCGCGAGCACATCACTAAGACGTGCCTCGCGCCCCAGAAGCACCTTCTGAGGCGCGCCAAGATCACGGCGACCCTCAGTGGGTCCGCCCCGCCGCCCCACGGTGGCTAGTGGCGTGCCGCCGGGCGACCGCTGAACACTGTGACCACTTGGGGTGCCACTCGCGAAGCTGAGCGATACGAAAACATCGTCGATTTTGAGCGCGCGGTCGGAATCGATCAATCTCACATCCGCGTGAGTCTCCAAGACCGCGTCAAAGTATTTCCTCAGGCCGGCGCCTGCTAGCGAGCGTCGCCACACTAGATTGTTATCCTCGACAATCGATGGCGCTAACCCTTTCAGTGCCCGGATTGGCAATGCGTAGCCGCCGCCGTCTGGATTGTCGCGCAAAATGATACCGATTACTCCATCGCCATCGACAGCCACCGCAGGACCTCCACTGAGGCCGGGTTGGATGTTGGCGTCGGCGATAACCAGGATTTCGCCCAGAGGATCGCGCGCCGGACCGAGGCTTTTGCCAAAGACGGGATAGCCCTTATAGCCGCGCGCTCCGTACTGAAAGCCGAAAGCGAAGACATTGCAGATACTGTATTCAGCTTGGCTTAGAGGAAGAACTGGATGCTCGCGCTCGATTACGTCAATCAGCGCAAGATCGATTCCATGGGCGGCGAGCCGCACCCGTGAAACAGTTAAAGGCCGCCCGTTCCAGTGGACCTCCGGTAGAAGCGAGCCGTCTCCCGTAACATGCCTCACTGTTGCCACGACTCCAGGAAGCACGAAGAACCCCGTACCAGACGAGGCGCCACGAACATTGACAACGGCCTCCCTAACTTGCTCAATGCTAATAGGCGCACTCACGTCTAGGTCCGCCGTCTCAGCGTGATGCGGAACCCATCGTCGGATCCGCCTTGGTTAACGCTGTTTGTCCAATCGCGGCAAGCGGCCCTGACGATTTCGCGTGTGCAAAACGCAGATCCACCCTTCACAGTTCTCCGCGCTGCCGGCTTGAGATTTACTGGATCAACCGTTGGCGCAGTATTCCACC
>JBAVBF010000164.1:0-5123 GCA_049586115.1 Thermoanaerobaculia bacterium
GACCGCGACGACGAAGGCGTAGCCTGGATTGAAGTTCGCGTGGCCAACCGCGTAAATCGTGCCGTCGGCAGCGATCGCCGGTGCGGCGTTGATCCCCGGCCGTATCGCGCCGCAGGTCGCCGTCGGAGCGACCGCCGTCAGCGTCGGAGGCCAGGGACGCGGCTGCGTCCGCGCAAACGAAATCGTGCACTGGTCGGTTGGCTTCGGCGCATTCGGCACCAGCGACGCGAACGTCACGGCCGCGGCACTCCCATCCGGCTTCACGCGCACGAGCCACGCGCCGGTGTTGTCTTTCGACCATGGCTCGGTGGCGTCGAGACCGAATGCGCCGTAGTAGATGTTGCCTGCCGCATCGGCCGCGGGAACGCCGGAGACGTAAACATTCGGATCGACGGTCGCGAACGGATTGATGCGCTTGATGATGTGACCATCGTTGCGATCGACCTGCAACAGTGTTCCTCCGGCTGCCGGCATGTAGACCGAGCCATTCGCCAGCACTGCGTGGAAGACGGGCTCCCATCCGGCGGCGCCGTTGGCCGGCACCGGCTTCCAGTCACTGGTCGCCGTCCAGCGATCGGCGAGCGCGCCGTTCTGCCAGCGCAGTCCGTGAATGCTCCAGACCTGCGTTTCCCAATGCTCCGGCGTCGTGTACTGGCCGGATTTGAATTCCATGAAAACGTCATCGCCGTCGACGAGCGGGACCTGATAGTGGACGACGAGGCCGCCGCCCGTGGCGGCCAACTCCTGCGGAACGAATGGGTCGTAGGTGATGTCGGACAGCAGATGCAGCAGCGGCTGCGCCGCCACCGGCACGCTGCCGGTGTGTTTCGGATTCGCGCCGATCTGCGACCACTGCGCGCCGGCCGGTGAAACGATCAGGGAAAGGAGAACGATCGTAGCGAGTTTCATTGGGGCTTGATGGAGCTTGATCCTTTCACGGGCGGCGGTAGTTTCGCGGCGCGTACGGCGGTCTCGAATGTCTGCGCGCGGCCGAGGATTTCGGCGACGGCGCGGCGGCGGTCTTCGACAGCGGCGGCGAGTTGCGAGGTCGGTGCTTCGTCGGATTCCTGCAGCATGCGGAGCAGTGCCCGGAGCGATTGCGTGAGGCTGCTCAGCGTTTCGTGATCGGGCGCGGCGGCGGGCGGCGCTTCGTCGTCTTCTTCGGCCGATGCGCCGGCCAGTTCGGAAGCCTGCTTGCGAAGGGCGGTGATGTCCGCGCTCGCTACGGCGGCGCGCATCTGCGCCCGGAAGGCGCGCACGCGTCCACTGATTTCCTCGAGCTGGAGGACGTCGTCGTACATCTCCTTTGACAGCGCGAACTGTTGCTGCAGATCGGCGGCGGGTGTTTTCACCCGCGGGTCCATCTCCACCGTCAGCGGCTGCGTGGACGTCTTGCCGTTTGCGATGAGCGCGACGGTGTACGTTCCCGCTGTTACCCACGGTGAGGTGGGCGCGGGCGCGGTGTCGTGCGGCGTGGCCGCGATCGGATATGCGTTGCGCGATCCCGGCGCCGGCGGATAGTGCATGTCCCACGTGAAGCGATGCATGCCTGCGGATGCCGACAGCGATTTCACCGGGCGGATCCACCACCACGGGATGTTGCCTTCATCCTTCGGCGCCGGAGCGGGATCGGTGCTGGCGTAGCGGCGGATGACGGCGCCGGAAGCGTCGCGAATCTCCAACGTCACCGGACCGGCCGCCGCGGGAAGGTAGTAATCAAAGACCGCGCCGTCGGGCGGATTCTGTCCCATCGGTTCGTCGGGCGGCAGCGGCGTGTCGGTGTTCTTGTTCCAGCGAATCCGCAACGCGCGCTGCGGTTTGAACAGCGTCGTTTCAGCGATCCGTCCCTGAATCTGACGCAGCGGCTCGATGTCGTCGAGAATCCAGAATCCGCGGCCGTGCGTCGCGGCGATGACGTCGTCATCGTGAACGGCGATGTCGCGGATCGACGACGCCGGCATGTTCTGGCGCAGCGACTGCCACGAGTCGCCGTCGTCGGCCGAGTACCAAACCTGCGTCTCGCTGCCGGCGAAGAGCAGGCCGCGATGTTTCGGATCTTCGCGAACGGCATTGATCGTGGCGCCGTCGGCGATGCCGGCAACGACGTGCTGCCACGTCTTGCCGCCGTCGCGGGTGCGGTAGATGTGCGGATGGAGCTCATCGAGACGGATCGTGTTGATCGCTGCATACGCCTCGTTCGCGTCAACGTGCGACGCTTCGAGCACCGAGACTTTCGCCCACGGCTTCAGCTCGGGCGGCGTCACGTCGTTCCAGCTCTTGCCGCCGTCGCGCGTGACATGAATGAGGCCGTCGTCGGTACCGGCCCAGAGCGTGTTGATGTCGAGCGGCGACGGCGCCAGCGCGTAGACCACGCCGCGCTGCGTCACCTTCGTCATCGGCGTGTTCACGTAGCCGCGCGCGCTCTCCGGTGCCGTCCACGTTTTTCGGGTCAGGTCGGGACTGATCTCGCTCCAGCTCTCGCCGCCGTTGGTCGTTTTCCAGACGGTATTCGAGGCAAAGAAAAGGGCGTGCGGATCGGCCATCGAGAAAACGACCGGCGCGGTGCGCACGGTGCGGTAGTTGCCCTTGCGCAACGGCTTGGGAGTGATGTCTTTGGTCTCGCCGGTTCGGCGATCGGTGCGGCTGATCTTGCCACCGAAGATGATGTCGGGATCGAGCGGATCGGGAACGGCGTAGCCATACTCCTCCACCCCAACCGGATGCCAGTCGCGGAAGGTGATCGCGCCGTCATCGCCGCGGCTTGCGATGCACGCCGATCCGCTCTCCTGCTGCCCGCCGCAGACGTGATACGGAAAGCCGTTGTCGGCGTTCACGTGATAGAGCTGCGCGGTCGGCTGGTTGTACCAGGAGCTCCACGTTTCGCCGCCGTTGACCGTGACGATCGCGCCCTGATCGGAGGCGATCAGGATCGTCTTCGTATCGTTCGGATTGATCCAAACGCGGTGGTAGTCATCGCCGCCCGGCGCGCCGCGAAACGCCGCGAAGGTCTTGCCGCCGTTCGTCGATTTCCACGTGACCACGTTTGCGGAGTAGACGATGTCGGCGTTCTTCGGATCAGTGCGCACTTCATTGAAATCGCCGGGGCGGCCCCAGATGCGCTCGTCGGTGTTGACGCGGTTCCACGTCGTGCCGCCGTCGTTGGAGCGATAGAGGCCGCCCGATTTCGCATCGGTGCCGCAGATCGCGTAGAGCCGTTGCGGATCCGACTGCGAAACCTCGATGCCGATGCGGCCGATAACGTCCGACGACGGTAATCCGCGCTTCAACTCATTCCACGTCGTGCCGCCGTCGGTCGATTTGAAAAGTCCGCTGGCGCCGCCGCCAAAGTACGCGTTCTCCCACGGACCCTGCTGCGCCTGCCACAGCGCGGCGTAAACCGTCTGCGGGTTCGAAGGATCGAGGATGACGTCGATGCCGCCGGTCAGATCATTCTTGTAGAGCACTTTCTGAAACGTCTTGCCGCCGTCGGTCGAGCGGAAGATGCCGCGCTCGTCGTTCGGGCCGTACGGATGGCCTAGGACGGCGACGAAGAGGCGGTTCGGATCTTTGGGATCGACGACGATGGTTGGAATCTGCTGCGCGTCGCGCAGGCCGAGGTGCGTCCACGTTTTGCCGGCGTCGGTGGATTTGTACATGCCGTCGCCGGTGGCGAGATCGGGCCGCTGCAAACCTTCACCGCTGCCGGCGTAGAGGATGTTCGGATCCGATTGCGAGATGCCGAGCGCGCCGATGGAGCCGGACGGCTGTTCGTCGAAGATCGGCGTCCAGATGCGGCCGTAGTCGGTGGACTTCCAAACGCCGCCGTTGTTGACGCCGATGTAGAAGACATTCGGCTGCTTGACGACGCCAACGGCGGCGACGGTTCGTCCGCCGCGAAACGGCCCGATCATCCGCCAGCGCATCTCCCCGTACATCCCCGGATCGATCTGCGCGGCGGCAGGAAGTGCGGCGGCGAGGAGGAGCAAAAACGCGAGCTTCTTCATGGCGCGCCATTGTAGATGCGTCTAGGCGGCATTGATCTTCTCAGCTGTCCCGAGCCTCACCAGCACAGACAAGAGTGTCTGTGCCACACCGGCTGTGCCGATAACGACATCACTTCAACGTCGGCAGGATCATGTGGCCCAGACACTCTTGTCTGTGCTTTGGCACGGTGCCGCGCTTGATATTGCTAACCCTGCGTCGCGCGAATGTGAATCTCCACTCTCCGATTCAGCTGCCGGCCCTCGGGTGTGTCATTCGACGACTTCGGCCGCGTTTCGCCGTAGCCGATCGACGTGATTCGCGACGACGGAACGCCCTGATCGACCAGGTAGTTGCTCACCGCCGACGCGCGCTGCTCGGACAGCGTCTGGTTGTACGAAGGCGTGCCGACGGAGTCGGTGTGACCTTCCACCGTGACCTGCTCGTCCGGATAGTTGCGGAAGTTCGAAGCGAGGTCGCGCAACGTCTGCTGCGATTCGCCGCGCAGCGAGGACGAGTTGAAGTCGAAGAGGATGTCGTTCGTCAGATTGACCGCGATCTCTCCCTCGGACGGACGCGAGACTTCGACGCCCGGAATCTGCTGCAACTCCTGTTGCTGCTTGTCCATGCGATGGCCGATCGCTGCTCCGATCGCAGCTCCCGCGGCGGCGCCGACGACGGCTCCCGTGCGGTTGTTGCCACCCTGGTTGCCAATGATGGCGCCGATGATCGCGCCCGCCGCCGCGCCCGCTCCGGCGCCCTGTTTCGCTTTCTGATTGGGATCGTTCGTCGCGCAACCGGCCGCAAGAACGATGGCGAGAAGAAGAATGGATGCCTTACGAATCATGAAACCCTCCAAAGTGCTCATTACAAGCGAAAAGGGCGCCCGGTGGGCGCCCTTTCGTCAAACATCGTTGTGACTACGCGTTTGCACGGACGTGAATCTCGACGCGCCGGTTGAGCTGGCGTCCGCTGGCGGTGTTGTTCGTCGCACGCGGCCGGGACTCGCCGTAGCCGATCGTTTCAACGCGCGACCCGCGAACGCCGAGGTTTTCGAGGTAGCTCGCGACGGACGAGGCGCGGCGCTCGGAAAGGCGTTCGTTGTACGACGCCGATCCGGTCGAGTCGGTGAAGCCTTCAAC
>JBAVBF010000165.1:0-2091 GCA_049586115.1 Thermoanaerobaculia bacterium
GAACGCGCCTGCGCGCGCAACTGGCGATCGAGGTTGTCGATCTCGACCTTCTGCTTTTCGTCGACGAAGCCGGCGTTCTGCAGCAGTTCTCCGAGGTAGGAGACCGTGACTTCGCGAGACTTGCGGCCGGCGGTGAGCGGGGTGGCAGTCATGAAGGATGAATGATGCGCTACTTCGCCTGTTTCTTGAGCCGGATGTTGCGGACGACCTGTCCGTCCGGCTGCTTGAGCGGTTGACGGGGATCGGCGGCGGCGAGGAAAAGAAGGGCGGTCAGAGCGAGCGTAGTTCTCATAGCGCGGGAAATTGTACGCAGAGATTGATCCGCAGATTCACGCAGATGGGACGCAGATTTTTCTATCGGCGCGTATCTGCGTCATCTGCGGATAAGAAACCGGTACACAAGATGCAGAGGCTGGCTCGGGAGGAAGTTCAATGCTGCTGATACTTGCCATCGTTCTGCTTATCGCCTGGTTGTGCGGGTTCCTCGTCTTCCACGTCGCCAGCGGTCTGATTCACCTTCTCGTGGTGATCGCCGTCATCCTGTTCATTCTGCATTTCGTTCGCGGCCGAAGAACCGTCTAGGTCACTTCGAGCAGGAAGCCTTTCAGGTACTCCCCTTCCGGACAGAAGAGCGAGACCGGATGGTCCGGCGCGGCCGTCAGGCGGCGGAGGAATGACACCCGCCGCCCGGCGTCCTGCGCCGCGGCGAAGATCACTTTCTGGAAGAGATCGAGCGGCATGTGGCCGCTGCACGAGAAGGTGAGCATGTGCGCACCCGGATCGAGCAGCTTCATGGCGAAGAGGTTGATGTCCTTGTAGCCGCGTGCTGCGCGATCGACGTCGCCGCGCGATTTCGCGAACGCGGGCGGATCGCAGATCAGCAGGTCGAATCGCGACGGCGTTTTGCGCACGTAGTCGAACGCGTCGGCGACGACGAAGCTCGCCTCGAATCCGTTGAGTGCGTGATTGGTGCGGGCCATCTCGATTGCCGGTGCCGAGATATCGACGTTTTCGACCGAGGCCGCGCCGCCGGCGGAGGCGTAAACGCCGAAGCCGCCGCTGTAGGAGAAAAGGTTCAGCACGCGACGACCCTGCGCGAGCGCGCGCGTGAGTTGCCGGTTCTCGCGCTGATCGAGAAAGAATCCGGTCTTCTGCCCTGAAGGAGGATCGACGCGGAAGCGAAGATTGTTTTCGCGGATCTCCGTCGACGGTTCGCCTTCCCCCAGCCACTCCGGCTCCATCGAAAGCTCCTCGATCTTTCGCGGCGGGATGTCGTTCTTGAACCAGATGCCGCGCGGGTTCAGCTCGCTCTGCAATACGTTAATGATGAGAGGCCGAAGCTGCTCGATGCCGACGTTGGCGATTTCGATGACGAGGATGTCGTCGTACCGATCGATGACCATCCCGCTTAGATCATCGCCCTCGGCATTCACGAGTCGCGTGGCACTCGCGGCAGACCTCCTTGCGATCGAAGCAGTCAGCCGCTCGCGAATCGTCGCTTCCGTCAGCACCTCATCGCCGAACGTCAGCGCGCGCAGGCGGATCTGCGAATGGCGCGAATGGAATCCCGAGGCGATGCGGCGGCCGCGCGGGTCGAGGAGATCGGCGATTGCGGCATCCTCGGGACCGCTCTCGCGCGCGATGGCGCCGGCGAAAATCCAGGGATGGCGATTGGCGACGAGCCGTTCCTTGCCCGCCTTCAGCGTGAGAATGCGGCGGTTGGCGGTTTCGAAGAGGTCCACGCGGCGAATCGTACGACGTATGCTTTGCCGATGAGTGATCCGCAGGGTGCGTGGCTCCTCGTCGGCGGCGGCGTCGTGCTGACGGTGGTGATCATCATCTTCCTGGCCCGCACATCGTCGGAGTTAGCCGAACGGCTGCTGCGGCTGGCAATCTCCTTCGGATGGGAAGCGCCGCGGCGCGGCTGGTGGCCCGGCACGATCCGAGGGCGGTGGCGGGGGATGGACGTCGATCTGACTCACATGAATCGCGACAAGGGAGCTCCGGAGCGACTCCTGCTGACGGTCAAGGCGGCCGCGCCGGCGCGGGTGATCATCAAACTTCGCGGCGGATTTCTGTCGAAGCCGCTGA